>CAIZXK010000263.1 GCA_903936865.1 uncultured Bacteroidales bacterium
ATATTAACATTTTTTTATATTAAACCTCACATTATAAGTCAATAAAAAAAACTACTTTTGCTCTTTTAAAATAAAGAAATCGACTTAACTTATACTTTTATGTTGTTTAAAAACATTATCGGATTACTAATTAGCTTTTTCATTTTAAGTATCACTCAACAATCTGTTATAAATGCTCAAAATGCTACCATTAAAGGATTTGTTTATGAAAAAGAATCAGGCGAACCCGTTATTTTTACTAATGTTTATCTTAAAAAAACATCAATTGGAGCAACAACTGATGTAAATGGATATTTCGTTATAAATCAAATTCCTCCTGGAAATTATACACTTATGGTTACCTATTTGGGATATGATTCTCTTGCACTTCCGGTAACAATTAAAGCAAATGATATTCTTAACAAGAAACTTTATCTTAATAAAGGTGCTTTTACACTTGATGTTATCAATATTTCAGCAGATCGGGAAGAAGCAAAACAGGAAACAAAAACATCTGTTATAAAAGTTACTCCAAAACAATTAAAACAAATCCCAACTGTTGGAGGACAAGCTGATTTAGCTCAATATCTGCAGATTATACCTGGAGTGGTTTTTACAGGCGATCAGGGTGGGCAATTATATATCAGAGGTGGAGCTCCTATCCAAAATAAAGTATTGCTTGATGGAATGGTTATTTATAATCCGTTTCATTCTATTGGTTTGTTTTCAGTTTTCGAAACAGATATTATAAGAACAGCCGATGTATATACCGGTGGTTTTGGAGCAGAATACGGAGGTAGAATCTCTTCTGTAATGGATATAAATACAAGGGATGGAAACAAAAAACGATTAAGCGGAAAGCTCACAACCAGCACTTTTGGAGCTGGATTAGTTTTGGAAGGTCCTTTATCAAAAGAAACCGAACAAAATCCAAATAGCACTTCTTTTATAATTGCAGGTAAAAATTCATATCTTGCACAAAGTTCAAAATTATTTTATAATTACATTGATTCTGCAGGTTTACCATTTAATTTCAATGATTTATATGCAAAAATATCATTTAATGGTTCAAATGGAAGTAAGTTAAATCTTTTTGGATTTCACTTTAATGATAATGTTACCAATTATCAGGCTTTGGCTGATTTTAATTGGAAAACATCAGGTTTTGGAGCAAATTTCATTGTAGTTCCTGGTGGCTCATCTGTATTAATGGAAGGAATATTTGCTTATTCAAACTATCTCATTACAATGGAAGATAAAGATGCACTGCCCAAACAAAGTGAAATTAACGGATTCAATGCCGGACTTAACTTCACTTATTTTATTGGAAAAGATCAAATGAAATATGGCTTGGAATTACAAGGTTTTAAAACCGATTTTACTTTTTATAATGCTGTGAAAAGAAAATTGAGTCAAACGGATAATACAACAGAAATAGCTGGTTTTATGAAATATAAATCAACTGTCGGAAAATTTTTAATTGAACCCAGTTTTAGATTACAGTATTATGCTTCACTTTCAGAAGTTTCATTAGAACCTCGCTTTGCCATGAAATTTTTAGCCTCAGACAAAATAAGATTAAAACTGGCTTCTGGAATGTATTCTCAAAATCTGATAGATGCCAAATCGGACAGGGATATTGTAAACTTGTTTTATGGTTTCTTATCAGGTCCCGAAAATCTACCTGAAAAATTTAGAGGAGAAGAAGTTACAAGTAAACTACAAAAAGCACAACATCTTATTGTAGGTGTAGAATATGATATTTTCAAGCATATAACCCTTAATCTCGAAGGGTATTACAAAAACTTTTCTCAGCTATCAAACCTAAACAGAAATAAAATTTTCGACGATACACCAGATTATGCAAACAGACCTGAATCACTCAGAAAAGATTTCATAATTGAAACTGGTAATGCTTATGGAATGGATTTTAGTTTGAAATACGATTACAAAAAAGTATATATCTGGGCGGTTTACTCCCTGGGTTATGTAAACAGAACTGATGAATATCAGGATTATGTACCTCATTATGACAGAAGGCATAATCTAAATCTATTGCTATCCTATCTGTTTGGTGCCAAACTCGATTGGGAATTTGATATAAGATGGAATTATGGCTCAGGGTTTCCATATACTCAAACTCAAGGATTTTACGAAAAAATTGATTTTTATCAGGGTGGAATAAATCAAAATTATACAACAACAAATGGAGAAATGGGAATTCAATATAGCGACCTTAATGCAGGAAGACTTCCTGACTATCATCGCCTTGACCTAACTCTGAAAAAGAAATTTGAAGTTGCAAAAAATTCAACGTTAGAAACTACTATTAGTGTAACCAACGCATACGACAGAAAAAATCTTTTCTACTTTGATGCCATTAGATATGAAAGAGTTAATCAACTACCATTTATGCCAAGTTTTGGTTTAAGCTTAACCTTTTAATAAATGAAGAAAATATTTTTATTCGTTCTTGTTTTATTCATTTTATCTAAAATTACACTTTGCCAAAATCAGTCAAACATTAAAAGTTTTAATTGGCTTGTTGGCATTTGGTGTCTCAACAGTAAAACTGAAAAATCTTTTGAAGAGTGGAAATTTATTTCCGACACCCTTTTAAAAGGCAGAAGCTATACTGTTAATCAAAAAGATACAATTATCAGTGAAATTATTTCTATTGTAAAAACCAGTGAAGGAATTTTTTATAAAGCTGAAGTTTTCAATCAAAACAACGGAGATGCTGTTTATTTTAAATTGACGAATGTTTTAGGAAAATCATTAATCTTTGAAAACAAAACTCATGATTTTCCAAAAACAATAAGTTATAAACTCCTCAATAAAAAAAACTTAACAGCAACTATTGAAGGAGATACAATAAAATATGAATTTAAGATGATTAAAATTAAGTAAATACTACATTTTTATATGATTACTTTCGAAAATGCTTACGAAATTGTAAGTAATTCAGCCAGAATATTAGGAATTGAAGAGGTGGATTTGCTGGCAACAATTGGGCGGGTAATTGCACAAGATGTTGTATCTGATATAAATATGCCTCCTTTTGACAAATCAGCTGTGGATGGATATGCATGTAAAAGAAATGATTTCAATAGTAATAATAGGTTAGAAATACTTGAAATTATTAAAGCTGGTCAAAACCCTGAAAAGGAAGTTGTCAATGGCTATTGCTCAAAGATTATGACAGGAGCGATGTTGCCAATTGGTGCTGAAATTATAGTAATGGTGGAAGACACTGAAATTATTGACAATAGAGTTCACTTTCTGAAAGATAAAACTGCAGCTAATATATGTTATATAGCAGAAGATATTAAAAAAAATGATATTGTTCTCAAAAAAGGGAGTTATATTAAACCTCAGCATATTGCAGTTCTTGCTTCAGTAGGAGCATTTAAAACATTAGTTTTTAAACAACCTAAAGTTGGAATAATTTCAACTGGGGACGAATTAGTAGAACCAACTGTATTACCAACAGGATCAAAAATAAGAAATTCAAATGCATGGCAATTAATGGCTCAGGTGCAAAATGCAGGAGGGATTCCTGATTATATTGGTATAGCTTCTGATAATAAAACTTCTACTTATGATAAAATAACGGCAGCTTTTGCAACAAATGATATTGTAATTCTTACTGGTGGTGTTTCAATGGGTGATTTTGATTATGTACCGGAAATAATGCAGGAAATAGGAGTCAAAATTTTATTTAGAAGTATTGCAGTTCAACCTGGTCGCCCAACTGTTTTTGGAATTAAGGATGATAAATATATCTTCGGTTTGCCAGGAAATCCTGTATCATCATTTGTACAATTTGAGATTTTAGTAAAACATTTAATTCAAAAATTACAAAACGCAGATAATAAAGCGGTTGACATTATTTTACCCTTAGGAGCAGATATCAATAGAAAGAAAACGGAAAGGAAATCATTTATTCCTGTAAATATTAAAGAAGGTAAGCTTTTTCCTGTTGATTATCATGGTTCAGCGCATATACATTCCTATATATTTGCTGACGGAATAATTGCTATAGAAAAAGGTGTTTTATCATTGAAAAAAGGAGAATTGGTAAATGTTAGACAATTATAACCGCAAACTTAATTACTTACGTATTTCGGTAACAGACAGATGTAATCTGAGATGTACCTATTGCATGCCAGAAGGAGGTGTACCTTTGCTTCTTCATAAAGATATATTGACTTTTGAGGAAATAAAAGCTGTTGCCGAAGAGGCTGTTACAATGGGTGTTGATAAAGTTAGAATTACAGGTGGCGAACCGTTGGTTAGAAAAGGAATTACAATACTGATTGAAATGTTGGCTTCAATCAAAGGAATTAAAGACCTGAGTATGACTACTAATGGAATTTTACTTGAAGATTTTGCATCAGAATTAAAAAATAAAGGATTAAATCGTATCAATATTAGTCTGGATACAATGGATGCTGAAAAATTTAAGAAAATTACACGTGGTGGTGATATCGAAAAAGTAAAGGCAGGCATAATAGCCGCTCGCAAAGTAGGTTTATTTCCTATTAAAATCAATTGTGTAATTAATGATTCTAAAGAGGAAAATGATGCCAGAGAAGTCAATGTTTTTTGTGAACAAAATGGATTAGAAGTTCGGTTTATACATCAGATGAATTTAAAAACAGGCCATTTTGCAATTGTAGAAGGAGGCGATGGAGGAGATTGTGAAAATTGCAACCGGTTGCGACTAACTGCTGATGGAAAAATAAAACCATGTTTGTTCAACAATCTGGAATTTGATATCCGCAAAATGGGAATAAGTGAAGCGTTACAAGCTGCTGCAAATCAAAAACCCAAATGCGGTTCGTTTAATGGAATTAACAATTTTAATAATATCGGAGGGTAACCGGTTTAGTTTTTAATTAATAATCAGCAATTAATGAACAATTTTAGTCATATAAACGAAGAAGGTAAAGCTAATATGGTGGATGTTAGCAGTAAACCTAATCAGGTACGCAGAGCTTTGGCAACCGGACATATTCGATTGCAAAATGCTACAATAAAGCTTATTGAAGATAATAATATGAAAAAGGGTGATGTTTTGACCATTGCTGAAATTGCAGGTATAATGGGAGGCAAAAAAACCAGCGAGTTAATTCCACTTTGTCATCCATTGATGATAAGCAAGATAGATGTAAAAACAACAATATCCCAAACAGGAATTATAGTAATTGCTTCAGCAAAATGTACCGGACAAACAGGCATTGAAATGGAAGCACTTACCGCTGTGAGTATTGCCCTGCTTACGATATACGATATGTGCAAAGCTGTTGACAAAGAAATGGTTATTGAAGAAATTACTTTGTTGGAAAAAACAAAAGAATAATAATTCATTTAACTGATTAATTTATAAAAATAGATTTTAAAAAATCAAGAGATTCAAAAATCAAGTTATATTAAATTGGCAATCA
>CAIZXK010000264.1 GCA_903936865.1 uncultured Bacteroidales bacterium
AAAATATAATTTTAATAAATTCAAGGATTATATTTTAAATATCTGGATACCTTCAAATGTAAGTTTCGATGAAAAGAAAGTATTTGATAATATTCCAAAAGATATCAGAAGAATAAATAAACATTTTATACAATCTATCAATGTTATTGGGTCTAAATATAAAAAAACCATACTAATCAAAGATATAGATTTTGAGAAATATTTGGAAGAAAAAGGTAAAAATGATATATTAGACAGAGATATTTATACATTTGTAAGTCCTAATGATCCAAAATTCCCAGTTGCTAATAAAATATCTGATATTTATAATTATCCTTCTAATAATACTGTAGGAGATATTTTGTTATTAACAGATAAGTATAAAACCTATTTTGAAGCAACCAATCAAACCAAATTTATTGAGGCGGTGAAAATTTATTATACTATTTTGCTTTTTGAAACCATGTTTTTCCCAAATAAAAATTATGAAGCAATGGTAAATGAAGACCTAGACATAAAAAATATTTCAAATATCCAAAGGTTAATAGGAGGAACCTTTTTCTTCCCTCATTATTTTAATATAATTGAAAGTCAAAAATATGATGAGTCAAAAAAAATTATGAATAATGAAGAAAATTTTAATAAGACTTTTAATAAAATAAAAATAAAAATAAAAGGAGAAAAAGACATAAAAATAAAGGAAAAATTAAATGAGATTTGCAAAGAGATTAAAGCAGAACTTAATATACAATTAAGTATACAGAAAACAACAGCTGAAGAAAAAAAATCATCGATTAAATTAGAGAATATTTTACGTGAAGTAATTGCGAATTACTTTAATCAAATAAATTCAGATAATTCGTTAAATAAAGATTTAAAAAATAATATCATTGATAAAATTGATAAAATTATTTTTAAACCTATAAAGTTTTCAATTAAAGAGATAATTAATAGTAAAGCAGAAAATCATTTATATTATAATCTTATCTCAAAAGATACAAAAAATGTATTTGATTTCTTATTCTTTATCCTTTATTACGGCGGTTCCAGACCTGAAAGGGCATCTGCTAAACATATTTACGATACAAAGAATGATATTATAAATAAAAATGTTGATTATCGTTTTGATATATTAAGTTTATTAGTTAATACATTAAACCCTTTACAAACATTATCAAGATTTTATGGTAACATTAAAATTCTTGATTTATATAAAAAAGAAGAAGTTAAGAATCAGTTTGAAAAAGAAAATAAAGTGAATAAACTTGAAAAGTGGCTTAATCTAAATAAAATAAAGAATTTAGATATACAAAACTTTATCCTTCCAATTTATTCTGTTGACTTATTATTAGCATACTTAAGAAAAACTTATGATATTAATGAACTTGGTATTATTATTCCATCAACTCTAACTGATAAAACTGAAAAATATCATGAGGAGATGAGGAAAAGAATAAGTATATATAGATATTACGATCTGTTAAGTGAATTAACAAAAAAAGCATTAAACAAAATCGGTAAAGGAGAAAAAGAAGACAACAATAATAATTTATGGGAAATAGCACCATTATATGATAAAATTTATGAAAATGGAAGAGATACATTTATTATTTTAAAAGAAGATGAAATAAAAATAATA
>CAIZXK010000265.1 GCA_903936865.1 uncultured Bacteroidales bacterium
CCGATGAAAGTATAAAAGCATTTAATTTGGCAAAAGATTTAAAACAACAAATAAAAAACATTTTCAATATATGACATCTCAAGAATATATAATTAAAGAGTTAAATTCATTAGTTGAAAAATTCCCGAAACTTGTATTTAAATATAAATTTGACAATACAGATAGTACTCATATTATAGCTGTAGAGCCTTTGAATGAATTTAATGGGAATAAAGAATATTTAAATGCAGAATCTGATTTTGTATATTATTTTGAAAATACCTTTTTGCCTGAAACAGTTTTGTTTGTGTCACAAGATTCTTTAACAAAAATAATTGAACCTGATATGATTTTTAAAAGAGAAACAATAGGGATTTTTATTAAAGAAAAGGTACATGCACCCAACTATATATATGATTATAATTTAGAAAAAATAGAAATTGGGTTTAATAATGAATTTGCTTTAGCAGCGTAATATGGAAAATATAACAATATCATCATTTAAGTTTGATGGTTTCAAAATAACTAAATCTTATTTTGAAATGAATGAAATTGTAGAGGGAAACTTAACATTTACAATAGGTTTTGCACCAAAAGGATTGATAAATGAAAAAACATCAACGTTTAAATTGGAATTAGTTGTAAATATTGAGGATGAAGATAAAAAATTTAAAGCCAATATTACTGCTGTTGCATCTTACACATACGATTCCAATATACAGGCTGAAAATTTAGATAAGTTTTTTTATATAAATGCACCTGCAATACTATTTCCTTATATAAGAGCTTACATTTCTTCTCTTACAACTTTATCAGGATTAAATCCTATAACTTTACCTACTTTAAATTTATCAAATTTAGGAGAAGAATTGAAGAAAAATACAGTAATTGAAAAATAATAATTAAAAATATTAATAATTCCAATCAGCGTGGCTGACGGGAAGATTGTTTAATTCGGTTCGTATTTGTTTCCAGTTGGGCAGATAGGTGTCCATATAATACAGAAATCTTTCGTTGTGGTGTCTTTCGAGAAGGTGGACCATTTCGTGCAGGACTACATATTCTAAACAATGGAATGGTTTTTTTGCCAATTCAAGATTTATCAATATACTTTTTTTCTCAATGTTGCAGGTACCCCAATTGGTTTTCATTTGTTTGACCTGCCATTTATCAATATTTACAATTAAAGACTTTTCCCATTTTTCTATTATGTCTGGTATTAGTTTCTTTAATTCTCCTCTATACCATTCTGTTATTATTTCTTGACGTTTATCATAAGTGGTATTTGGTCTTATATATAATTCGATATAGGTTCTTGATCTTAAAATGACTTTGGGTGGTTCATCTATCTCAATAATTTTCATTAAGTAGCGTCTGCCTTGAAAATAATGACTTTCGCGTTGTTTGTATTCCCTTGGTGAAATTCTTTCCTGTGTATCAAATTCCCTTTGGTGGCGTTTTATCCATCCTAACTTGGAAATGGCAAATAACCGAATTGCATCATCGTTTACACTTAATGGTGCAGCAATACGAACCCTGCCAGTTGGAGGGTAAACCGCAAGGTGTATGTTTTTAATATCCTTACGAATTACATCTATTGTTATTTTACTGACTGTAATCTGCTCCATTAATAATCCTTCTGATTTTTTACCAAATCAAATATCCGGTGTATTTCGCTATCGTCAATTATATCATAGCTTTTTAAAACTTCAGTTATTGCATTTCTTACCGCTTTTAACTTCTGAGGATGATCTCTCCAAGCATCTTTTTTTGTTGAACGGATTTTGTTATCCATTTCTATCGCCAGAGCTTCGTTTAGGTTTAAGTTATCAAACAAAGCTCTTTTTGCATTGGTGTTTATTGTTGGTGGATAATCATGTGCAGTATGTGGCTTTTTGACTTTTCGAGATAGTTCAATTATTTTCTTCAGATACTTTTCATATTCTTCCGTAGCTGATTTTCTGAGCTTAATTAATTCATCCAATAAAATACTCATTTTCTCATAGTACATCGGATTGGCCGGACTTTCTTCAATGATTACTTTCCTCAAATTGTTTTCGATGGCTTCTGCCATTGCTTCCGGACTATTAATAAGGTTTTTAGGCATCTTGCCATAAGGTACTTCATCTTCCTTTACCATCATGTCCACTAAACTCATGTCATCAAAGTTAGCAAGCATACGGCTTTCTTCTGCACCAATATAGCTATCAATTAAAAACCGCATTGCAGGCTCGTATTGCTTTAAATCAATATAATCGCCACTAGCCAACTGAATTTCTTTACGCAGAGATTCAAAATGTTTTAAATCCGCTTTAATTTCTTCAATCTGTTTGTCGTTATACCCTGCTTCTTTCATATCGTCTGCAATGTTGGCATAGGCACGAATGAGGGCAATAGTCAATTTATACAATGCAACTCTTCTTGGCTCTGTATCTTTCAACTCATCAGGGTTTTCGGTGTTCTTACCGCAGAAATACAGGATAAAATCAATCGTATTTTGTGGTGGTTCTACAGGTTCAACCAAGGCTTTGATAGCTTCTAATGCTTCGTCTAATCGTTCTTTCCCTTTTTGCAAACGATTTTCCAATAATCCATCAATATCCGACTTTTCATATCCGCTTAATGCTTCGGAAGTGTAATCGTTAAAAGCAGCTTCCAAGCTATTGAATAAATCCATGTAATCAATAATATAACCATAATCTTTATCATCGCCATCCAAGCGATTGACACGGCAAACAGCCTGAAATAAACCATGGTCTCTAAGTTTTTTATCAATGTACAAATAAGTGGCGGAAGGTGCATCGAAGCCTGTAAGTAGCATGTTTACAACAATAAGCAATTTCATTTGTGCAGGTTCTTCAACAAATTTCTTCTTAACCTCGGTTTCAAATTGTTCTACTTTATTGATTGCCGTTTCGGGGGCTTCATTGAAATATGATGCTAACATATTCTGATAAATCTCAAATCGTTGCAATTTTTCAGTATATCCTAAACCTGTTTCTTCTCCTTTTATATCGTTGTGATTTGGAACAAAAGAAGTAACAATCGCACAATTTTTCAATCCTGCTTTCTGGAATAATTCGTAAAAACGACAAGCATTGTAAATGCTATCAGAAACCAACATGGCATTGCCTCTGCCGTTTTGTAAACGTTCTTTTCGTTCCATATCGAGCACTATGTCCATCACAATTTTTTCTAATCTTGATTTGCTGCTAAATACTTTCTTGATTGTACCCCATTTTTGTTTTAGTTCAGCTTTTGCAAAGTCGGTTAGACCACGGGTTTTGAGGTCGAACCATTCATCTATTTTATCAGCTGATGTAAGTTTCTGCTCAATATCCCTAGCTTCGTATCTTAAATCCAAAACCACCTTATCTTTTACCGCTTCATCAAATTTATAGGTGTGAATGTATCTGCCAAAAATCTCTAAGCTGGTTTGTTTATCAGATTTTAATAATGGCGTTCCTGTAAAACCAATATACACCGCATTGGGGATAAACTGTTTCATGGCTTCGTGTAATTTGCCGGATTGGGTGCGGTGGCATTCATCAACAAATACATAAATATCACCTTTTGCCTTAAAATCGGTAGGAATACTGTTGCGTAATTCCTGCAAATATTTTTCAACATCTTCATCAGTGGCTTGTTCGTCTTTGTTTTTACCACCAAACTTATGAATAAGAGAACACATTAACCATGGAGAAGTATCATTGAGGTTTGAGAGTAAATCACTACCGCTTTTTGTACGGTAAATTTTTTCCTGAACGCCTGTAAATACTTTTTCGATTTGCTCGTCTAATTCATCTCTATCGGTAATAATTAATACCCTTGCATTGTCGTTGAATTGCCTGATCCATTTTGTTAGCCAAACCATAGTGAGGCTTTTTCCGCTGCCCTGAGTGTGCCAGATAATTCCATTCTCTTTGCGGGCAATAAAATCCTGGGACATTTTAATACCAAAATACTGATTGTGACGACTGTGTTTTTTAATACCACGGTCGTACACAATGAAATCGTGCATTAATTCCAAAAAACGTTCTTTGCTGAACATTTCAATAATATTGCGGTCTAAAGGCATATCGTATTTTGCTGTTTTCTCTCTGATTGGTTTTGTGATTTCAAGCAGATAAGGGTAAGCACTGTCTTTTTCTTCGTTAACTTCTTTCCATTTCAGGAAATACTTTTCTTTGGTTTCGATGGCACCATAAGCAATACCTTCAATATCATTGCCAGCTAAAACAAACTGAATGGTGTTGAAAAAAGATTTTATGAAAATGTGTTTTTGATTGTCTAAGTTCTGACGAATACCTTCTGAAATGGAAACTGTACTTCTTTTGAGTTCCAATACTCCCAAGGCAATGCCGTTTATATACAATACAATATCGGGACGTTTTTTGTGAATTCCTTTAATGGTAACTTCTTCGGCAATGGCAAAATCGTTATTCTGTGGATTTTTCCAATCGATGAGCCAAACTGTTTGTCTGTTTTGTCCCATTTCTGCCTGAACATTTACCCCATAGCGAAGCATGGAATACACTTCTTTGTTTATATCGTAGAGCGATTTGCTTTGATTGTTAGCGGCTTTGGCCAAATCTGAAATAGCCTTATTGACAAGACTTTGACTGTAATGCATCTTATTAAGCAAGTAATCTGAGAGAATTTCTTCTTCTACATTGCTGTTATTTTCATTTTCTTCCCAATTACCGAGATAACGATAGCCTAATTCCTTTTGGAATAGTTCAATTATGCGATTTTGCGTAATACGCTCAATTTTACCTATGTTACTCATTAACGAAAAAGTTTTATGTATTGTTCGAAAATATATATTCTACCACGTTGAGCACCAGTAACTTCTTTTAGAATATCTAATCTTACCAAATCTTCAATTAGTTTATATGATGAAGCTGATGACAATCCTGTAATGACACTGAGTTTTTCTGCATTTATCATTGGTTTCTGATATAAAAAATTGATAACTTTCTGAGCATTTGCAGCACGACTCCGCAATGTTTGTGTTTTAATATCAGTTTCTTTTTGTAGTTTAAGAATAGCATCAAAAGTATCAATCCCTGATTTGGTAGTTTCAATAACACCTACCAAAAAGAATTTAAACCATTGTACAATATCATTTTTTTCACGAACTTTCATAAGATTATCGTAGTAATGAATACGATTGCGTTCAAAGAAGTCGGACAGATAAAGAATGGGTTTTTTCAGAATACCTTTGCTTACCAAATACAAAGTAATTAATAAACGGCCAACTCTTCCATTACCATCCAGAAAAGGGTGAATTGTTTCAAACTGGTAATGAATTAATGCAATTTTAAGAAGTTCGGGAAAATGGATTTCCTCATTGTGAACAAAAAGTTCAATATCACTCATTAATTCAATTACAGATGTATGTATTGGTGGAACAAAAGAAGCATCGTTTATGCTAGCACCTCCAATCCAGTTCTGACTACTACGAAAACTACCAGGTTGCTTATGTTCGCCTCTAACACCCTGCATAAGAATTTTGTGTGTATGACGAATGAGTCTTGAAGAAAAAGGTAAAGAATCCAATTCTGTAATAGCAGTTTCCATTGCCTGAATGTAGTTCTGAACTTCTTCCCAATCGTTTCGTTTATCTAGTGGAACATCTTCCTTATCTAAAAGAGCTTCTTCTATATTTGTTTGAGTGCCTTCTATTTTACTACTTTGAGTAGCTTCTTTAAGTACATGCATGCTGATAAAAAGATCGATATTCGGAATGTAATTTGAATACATATCCAGCCTGCCCAATTCACGATCTGCTTTACCCAATAATTCCAGAAGTGCCATGTTATCAATGGAGAATGGTTTGTTGATAGTTTCAGGCTGAAAACTTTTATACCAACCCTGAGAAATGATTTTGCCAGCTTTAAAATTCTTCATTTTTTATTTAATAAAACTAAAACAAAGATACTACTTATTTTAGAAAAACAAGAAAAACTAAAATAAAAGAGTGTGCTATTTTAGTTTATTTGTTAATTAATTCTTAAAATATCAGATAAAACTTAAGTCAGGAGGATTATAGTCAGTTATTTTATTTACATAATTAGGAAAACGAGCTTTGTTTTTTGCTCTTGCAGTTACAATAAAACTATTGCATCTGGATTTATCAAAAATCCCTTTGTTTAAAGCAATTGACAATATATCCAAAGTACCTAAAAATAGAATATTATTTGCCTTACAATAAGGTTCAATATCCCTAAAATTGCTGCTTGCAATGATGTCTTTGGTGTATTTAGCCACTGCCATACAAGCTCTTTCTCCATCTCCAATAAGAGGATGATTTCTTTTTATTAAAAAATATTCTTTTTTAATATCATTATCATTAAACGGAAAAGATATTTTAGAAACATTTTTAACTGTTGATAGCAATGAATCCAATATTGGTTTTCGTAAAGCAATACGAGCAATTTCGTTATATACTGCGTCTAGAATTGCAATTGAATGAGGTTCGAGTATTTTCGGCAAAAATAAAAGCTCACTACAAGCGATAAAATGCGAGATTACATCTGCATCGAGTAAGACTATTTTTGCATTTTTACTCATGGTCAGATTTATTATCGATGTCAGTTAAATCAATTCCCATATCTTCAAGTAGCGAAAAATAAGAACTTTCGGAAACAACACCCTTATCGAATAATTCACGTGCCATTGAACCATAGTTGCCAATTACCGTATTTTCATTACCTGGATTGTATAAATCGCAATTATAACCATATAAAAGTGCATTTTTCCTAATATCAAGAGAAAACTGTATATGATGATTTTTATCAATCAAATTCAAACCTGACAATCTTATTAATAATGCAGCACGTGAACAAGAATAATAGTTTTCGATATATAAAATGGTTTTAAGCGTAATTTTATTTTTAGGGCGTTCGTGTTCGGGTATTAACTGCATTAAACCACTGTAGGGCAATAGTAAATAAGATGCAAAAGTATCTGCTTTATATTCTTCCAGATTGTTTTTATCAAATTTGCCTACAATACTTTTTTCAGATGTAAAATCTTTTTGAAAATACAAGTGGTATAGCTCATGGCATATCGTGAAGTGCTGTCTGCCAATGGTTTGATTGCTATTTACCAAAATAAACCTTTTGGTTTCATCACCCTGATTGAGTTTAATAGCCATACCTGAGAAATCGTCACTTAACGGAAGGTAGGCAGTAAGTATATTGTTTTTCTGTAATATACTCTTTAAACGAATAGCCTCTTTTGAATTTAAACCATTCGTTTGTCTGAAATCGTTGGCATAGACTTCTAAATTTACATCAATATTACTCATTGGCTAAAGCTGTTGACATATTAATATAATTGTAAATGATTTTTTTGAATTTGCTAACCGTTTGCATATCGCTTGCATTAAGTTCGCCGGCACGAAAAGCAAAAGTGGAAAGTAAAGGTTGTTTTTCAGGATTTTCTTCATATAGATCGTAAGCATCTATATTGTAAAGTAAAGCCAATTTTTCCACAACCGATTCGGGGATTGTACGTGCATCGTTTTCGTACTGGCTAACGGCAGCAGGGGTTATTCCCAGATATTCTGCGATAAATTCCTGAGTATATGCAAACTTAACACGCAATTCTTTTATATTTTTGCTTATTATATTGTTTGTTTCCATATTTTTATAATGTATTAGTGTCTTGTTTAAATCTGTTACAAAAATAGGTTATTTTTTTTTAATACCTAATTTATTAACAATTATTATCAGGATTTAACGATTAAAATGAATATTTGTTTCTTATAAAATAAAAATTAATACTATATTTTATACAAACCCTTATACCAACTAAGCCAGGCATTCAAATCAGTATCATTTATTCTTGCTACTTTATCAATTACAAACTTTGAATCAAAGACCGAAAACCTATTGTTATTATTTATCAATTCTTTATATTGATTTATGGTGGCATCAAGTGATTTTTTAGACCTTTTTTGTGGTAAATTTTCAGGGTGTTTTACCACTGAAAAATAGACCTCCTTATATATTTCTTCCTTTTCGAGAGCAAAACCCAATAGCTGATTACGCCAAAGTTGATTCATACCTCCCTTGAATGGGCAGGAATCGTGTTTAGAATTATTGACAAAAAATTCTTTATTGGCTTCTGTTAGCTTCCAATATTCTCTATCTTTGAAACTATGATGGAAACAGTAATTTTTATTTTTAAGAATTTCGGAAAAGTTTTTTTCGCACAAGTGTTTTGCCTTATCCCTGTCTTTACTTTTGAATCCACCACATTCGGTAAATTCTTTTTCGGTTAGTTTGTGTTCTATTAACCAAAGGCATAATTCATTATTATGGTTATAATACGCAATTGCAATATCTGAATCTGTTCCCGAAAGTGAAGAATGGTCTTTCAATAAACCTCGTTCTTCATTTGAATTTCCATCCCAAAATTCAATGCGAAAACCTTTGAAGAGTTCATTTACAGCCAATTCTTTAAAGTCGGGTTTTAATTGACGGAGTATTTCATTGGCATGGGGGCTTAACAGTAACGGTAAAAACAAATTGACATTGGCTGCCTGTGAGCTTGCCATGTGATTGAAATGCTGATGGAATTTGAAATAATACTTTTTCAAATTTCTATGGTCTTTCAAATCCTTTAAAATGGTTGGGTAAACCAAAGGGAAATTTTTATGAACCGATTTTGGAAGTATTGCATCATATTCTATTTGATTTCCTTTGTAGTTGTAATAGCCAACATCATTTGTAATGTTTTCCCATTTCCAATTAATCAAATGCACATACATTTCTTCTTGAAATAGTGTTAATGAGCCCGGTAGTTTATATGTTTTACCTTTAATTTTTTTTTCTTTCATACCAATCTGATTATTTCGGTTAATAAACTTTGTATCATATTTTATGTTAATTATAGTTTTCCATATTACTTAAAAATCAACTATTTGCAAATCTCATCTTTAAAAAATTCCATTTTATCTGTAATATAGTAAGATAGCTTTCCACTTAATTTCATTTCATTTTCCCACATCTTTTTTATAACAGGAACATTATTATACCAGTAATTCATTCCTTTCTGCCAGCTATGCCAAATTATCGGATCTATTCTCTTCTTATGATAAAACCAGTAGAATTCCTCTGAACACAAATTAAAGAAATCCATAAGTTTTGGTTTCAAATCTGTATTATTTTCCAAATCCTCAATATTATGACATTCAAGTTGTATTTTATAAAGGCTGTCATTTAGTTTGTCATAGCGTTCATTAAATTCTGTAAATAGTTCCTTTTGTATTCTGTCTTTCGCTAATCTGCTATTAAAATTGTTATAAACAATAGTTATTAGTAAACCAAAAAAACCTAAAATTGCTGATAAAATAACTGCTTCTGACATATTAAACTGTATTAAGATTGTTTATATTGCTTATCATACCAATCTGATTTTTCCGGTTAATAAACTTTGCATCATCCCTTGTTTGAGCTGCTTTTGTTTTTCGAGTTTGTCTTCTAATTTTAGAATTTCAATATCCATGTCAGAAAGAATTTCAGCAATTCTTGATTGTTCGGATAATGTAGGTGGTAAAGAGAATGGACAATTTAAAATGTCATTTTTTCTCATATTGGTTTGACCTGAACCACTGTCAAAAGCCAAAAAATATTTATTTCTATTTAGCTGATAAAAATAGTAACTACTATCACCTTCAATTGGTCTAATCGATCCAATACGTTGATTTAATGTATATTTATTATCCTTGTCAATTAAAAAGCATTTAGCCAATGCTTTACCATTAGGAATATCACTCATTACAATTGTAATATCTCCCTTGAATAATGGAGAAATATTCTGATTTGAATATTTGGCAATAGCTCCTTCAGTTGATACAAATTTTGAATTCACCACGGTGTAATTTCCATTTTTATCAATAGATTGTTCGTGAGCTTTGCCATTTGAAAATTCAACTAATTCCCCCAACGTCTTTGTTTCCCATCCCTCTTTCGGCTTCAACAATTCCTGCATAGCCCCTTGCTTTATTGCTTTTTTCTTATGAATCAGTTTTTCTAATTGGGTTATTAGTGCATCGGCATCGATTAATACATTGGCAATGGCGGTTTGCTCGGCTTTTGTAGGAGGAAGGGGAATTTTATATTTTTTCAGATTTGCCATTGAAAGGGCTGGTTGAGCTCCAGTAGTTCTAAGAATCTCAAAATTACCATTTACATGATGTTCCCATAAAATTTGAGAAATTAGCTGCTTTGAAAAATAGTTTTCATCAATAGTTATTTTTAATGCGTTACCAGATAAAATACTTACTTTATGATTTTCCGGTAAAATTGCACTTGCGCCACAACGTTCACCAATTTTAGCCATAACAATATCACCACCTTTTACAGCACTTCTCTTCTCTTGTTTAAATTTCTCTAAATCAACATACAAGTATTCGTTCGCATAGAATTTACCATTAGTTACATATCCACTTGTAATTATCGGAATTCCTGATTTTCGATAATGAATTGTTTTTAGATTTGAACCAAATGGTCCATCAACTATATTATATTTCTTGTTCTTTGGCGTTAATTCTTCAATTGTAAATAACACCCAATCTTCTGGAATAACCCCAACTTCTGTATTTTTATATCCTTCTACCATACAAATTTCATTTGTTTTAAATGGTTTTCTACTTTGGCTGTTAGTGCTTCTACTTCTTGGGTTAGTAATGGCATAGGCGTTTCGTATCGGTCTGCCAGTTCTTTAATGCGTTGTGTCAGTCGGTGGCTGATATTATCCATTTCGGTATGTATGCGTTGCTCCATTGCTGCCATCCATTTATGTTCCACTACTATGGTTTTGATTTCATCGATAGTGAGTTTTGGATATTGTGCAATTACTTTCTGCTCCAGATCTGCTTTGGCAATCAGTAGGTTGTTGCTTATTTTGGTTGCTTCTTCATTTAGTTCTTTGTATTGTTCCAATAAAAAGTATTCCTCATTAGATTCCTCATCTTCATCAATTTGTTTGATTTTTTTTGGAATTATTTCTTTCATGCGTTTTAGAACTGCTGCTTTGGTTACTTTGCCTTTTTCGTCGGTAACTTCTGCAAGTAAACCCTCTTCGCCTGAATTTTCTTCTATCAGTTCTTCTATATTAGATTTTAGGTTTTCAATCTGGCTTTCCATTTCGTCAATGGCTTGTTGTTCTTTGGCAAAACATACCTGAATCATTAAAGCTGGTGGAATCAAACGACCTTCCAAGCCTTCCAGACCCGGAACCTGTCTGATAATTTCTTTCTCGCCTTTTTTGGTTTTCTTTTCCAAACGTTTAAGCTCATTACCTGCACTCCAACCATCGGCAGCCAGTTCGTAAAAATCATCCTGCATGGTTTCTGCCCAATAGTCCATAAGGTGCTGATACATGGCATATTTGTCGGTCAGCAATTTGTTATTGTAGTGGCTTAACAGGTTTTCCGAAATGGAGTGTATCTCGTTTTTAGGGCGTAATCCTTTATCCAATGCTTTGGTATGTGTTATGGTTGCTGTTTCCCATGCATTAAAAACCTCTTCCATGGTTTTGCCAAAAACAGCAAATTCGGGATGGTTGAAAATAGTGTTTTTAATTTCTTCATTTGCTATATTGAGCTGATAGTAGTTTGGGCGATTGGCAACAGAACTGAATAAAGCGACTTTCATGGTCGGGTAAACCGTCCAGTAATTCTGCAAATCATCAATATCACGCTTTGGAATACCACCCAATAAATGTGCTTCAATGTCCTGAATGTCTTCCGCTTCCTGACTGTCAATGTATCGGGGGATATTGAGGTTGTAATCGTTCTTAGGGTCGGCAATTTCAGAAATTGGAATAGTACGAGAATACTTAGAAATGGTTAAGCGATTGGTGTAAGTATCTACAATTTTGTGAATGTCCTGCTCACGAAGTCTGTTCTTATTGCCATCTTTTATGAAACCTTTGCTGGCATCTATCATAAAGATTTCTTTACGGTCGGCAGCATCTTCCTTGTCAATTACAATAAGCGAAGCGGCAATACCTGTACCATAGAATAAGTTGGCTGGTAGACCAATAATGGCTTTTATATAGCCTTTCTGAATGATTTTACGACGAATATCGGCTTCCGAATTGCCACGAAACAAAACACCCAAAGGCAATACAATACAGGCTTTCCCTTTAGATTTCAGCGATTTAATGAGGTGAAGGAGAAAAGCAAAATCACCATTCTTTTTTGGTGGTAAGTTATCCTAACCCTCAAAACGTTTGTAAATATCATTTGCTGGGTCTAAGCCATTCATCCATGATTTATAACTGAAGGGAGGGTTTGCAACTGCGTAATCGAACTGTTTGAGTTCACCCGTTTCTTCGTTTGTAAACAGTGGTTTTGACAAAGTATTGCCCTGCAAAATCTCTGCATCTGCAAAGTTGTGCAACCACATATTCATAACGGCTAATGCCCTAGTGGCGTTGTCGTTTTCCTGACCATAAATGGTAATGCCAAAAGGTGCTTCAACCGCTGCTTTGATAAGCAAAGAACCCGAACCATTTGTCGGGTCGTAAAGCGATTGATCCTGGCTTGTGGATTTGCAAATTTCAATAACTTTTGCCATAATGCGTGAAACTTCGGCAGGAGTATAGAATTGACCTTTGCTTTTACCGCTTTCGGTAGCGAAGTGTCGCATCAGGAACTCATAAGCATCACCCAATAAATCATCACCTTCAGCTTTGTTTTTGCTAAAATCAAGTTCGGGTTTATTGAAGATATTCAGCAGGTTGGTAAGCAAATCAATCTTGTCTTTACCCTTACCTAACTTTTCATCGTTTTCAAAATCATTGTCGTTGGTATCAATGATACCGGTTAAGCCATTTGCTTTTGCAAAAGCACCAATAATTTTATTGATTTTATCCCCGATTTCATCTTTACCCCGATATTTCAGCATATCATAGAAAGAGGATTCGGGAGGGAACTCCATTAAAGGGTCTTTAATGTCGGAAACGTATTTCATAAATAGCAAAACCAATACATAATTCTTGTATTGGCTTGCGTCCATGCTGCCTCTCAGTTCGTCGCACCCAGCCCATAAAGAGCTGTATAATTCGGATTTTTTAATTGCCATTGTAGTTTTTTAGTTTAAATATTTTAAATACGTTCAATTGTATATAGATTTTCAGAAGTTTTTGTTATTTTTAAAGAATCACCAGACTTTATTTTAAGAATATCCGTATATAAGTCTTCCTTTAATTCTAAAATGCCACTTCTTGACTTGCCATCTTTGGACCCAATTGTATAAGTTGAGTAATAGCTTTTTTCTTTATACATTACTGTAAGACCATATGTTTTACTTTGACCTCGTATTTCAGCAGGGAATAAATTTTTGCCATTTACTAATATTCTGATTTCTTTAGAACGAGCATCACCGAGAGAAATATTTTTTATTACAAATGAGTTAGATATAGTTTTTGAAAAAGGTTTGGATTTTTTTTGTTTTGAGTTATTTAGTTTTGATGATTTATCTAAATAAAAACCAACAGATTCCATGGCAGCTAATGCACAAATTTTTCTAAAACTTTTTATTTTTTTCTTGTAAGGATTCTTAGGATTCTTATAGTCTATATTCAGAACAGGTATTAATCCATGGATAATTTCAGTTTCAAGAGAATCAATTTCTATAGGACTTTTTGAATAATCATAAAAAGAAAGTGCTAAATTGCTTTGCATCCATTTCGTAATTATTTCTTCACTCGGTTCATCAAACATAAAATGACTGTTTCTGCCTTTTTCATAATCTTTATCATTTCTCGGAATTGGCTTTAAATTATGAAAACCACAAAGAATAGAGCCAATTGATTTTCTTACAGTAGAACTGCCAGTTTTGCCAGATGAGAAATGTGTTTTAGCATCCCTGCTATCCTGACTTTTTTCAGTTTTACCTATGTATATAATCTGATGTTTTTTAACCTCATCACCTAAAATCGGGAAATCCTTACCAATATAAAAGATAGCATAGATGCCCGGTTTGGATGAGAATGATTTTATATTTAGAAAATCTTCTTCCTTTTCTTTTAGAATACTAATTATTTCAAGTGTTGAGTGATTCATAATATGAATATTTAAAGCAACAAATTTAAAGAAAATACTAATACAAAAAAAAGAGGATGTAGATTTAATACAAACTCTTTTAATTATTATTGAAAAATACCTGCCAGTTGAGGTTTTATTAATGTAAATTGTTTACATATAAAAAGTTAAGATAAAGTTGTTTTTAGTTCAATCAGTCTTACCAGATAAGGTAAATAGGTTTTGTTTCCATTATTTGCTTTGGAATACTCTATATGAGAGTTTATAAATTTATGAACATCTTCAATAATACCAACAGGAGTTTTGATCTGAGCCGGAATTGTTGCTGATTTGAAAAAGTTTTCAAGCTCATTAATTTCAGTGGTCCAATCATCGGAAAAGTTTCTTTTGGAAGGAATGCTTTTTATAATTGGAAGTTCAGGTTTAAACGATAAAGTCGGAGGGGTTTGTATTGGAATGTTAACGGGAGGTGGATTCTGATTGTTTACTTGTTGGTTGGCTAATGCATTTAATCGGAATTGGTTGTGGTCGTATCTGAGAAGATAGTCAGCAATATCAAGACCTAACTGTTTTTCTTCTTCGGATGCTTTTGTTTCTAATAAATCTGAAATTGTATAATTTTTCAAACCTAATTCTTTTGCTTTTGCGGACCATAGGTCAAAGGCTTTCAGGTCGGGGAAGAATATCACTTTGCGATTTTGGAGATTCTTGAAAAGTTCGGGTTTCATTTTGTTTTTTCCACCGGTAGCGAGCCAGATAAAGTCGGGGAAGTACACTGAGGAAATGATGGCTGATTTCTCGGATTCAACGATGGCAATGGGTTTGGTTTTGTCTTTTAATAAGTGTTCGCCAAATAGGCATTGGGATAGATTGAAATCCTGTAATTTTAAAATACTGTGCAACCAATTTACATGATCATAAGGTTCTTTTACCCTTTTACCAGATACGGGATTGTAAAGAATAATTTTTGCTGTTCTTATACTGCCAGATAAATCTATCTGGTAAAAAACTGTTGAGCAATGCCAGTGTTTTGATGTTCCGATGTAATATTTTGCAATGAGTTCTTCAGTAGTTTGGTTACCGAATTTTGAGATTAGAAAAGTGATGAAGTGGTTGTTTTCGTAATTTTTGAGACTGGCTTTGAAAGCAGTAAAGGGAATGTAATCTGCTTTAACCAGAGATGGAATGGTTTTTACAGGAAGAGGAGTTTGAACTTTATAATTATAGGTCTGTATTTTATTATCCTGAAAATATTGCTTAGGCGTGTAATGGTAACCACAATTGGACTCTCTATTGCATCTGCCCACCGTTGGGTGGATGTAATTTCCGGTTTCGGAATCGATGTATAATGTAAGCTCTTTCTTTTCACATTGCGGACAGATGTGACGGGAAGAGAGGTTTTTGTAAGGTTCTAAAGTGTATTTAAACATGGGTGTTAGGTTGTAAGTTGTTAAGTTATTGATTAATAGATTATTAAATTAAAGATGTGTAATTAAAACTGAAGATTGAAAACATAAATTGGAATGTAAAAAATAAAGGATTTTTGTCCTTTTTGTCCTTATTATCCGATTAATTGAATTAAAAGGACAATAAGGACCGTAAGGACATGGTTGTTAAGGTTAATTGTTACTGGTTAATTTTGAATAGTTGCCGTGAGAAGTTCTGGTAAACAATGATGTATCGGATATAAATCGTTTAACAAACTTTTCATTCATACGAATATCATTACCAATAATTATGGCTTCATTTGTAGTGAAATTATCAGGCAGAGACTTCAGTAAATCAATTTTATCCTGAGTTAATTTAGATTCAATATTATCATTATTAATAATGGCATTAACTTTTACTGCAGTTTTCCTGAAATATTCGATCAGTTTAATAGCACCATTAACGGAATCAACTCCAATGATGTAAACAGGAGTTTCTATATTGCAAGCATAATTTGCAATTTCAAGTATCAGAGATAGCCTGATGAGGTAATTTTCAAGCTTGCTGTAAATACCTGATAAGTCTTCATTTACAGTATTGTTAGCTAAATCAGTATTAAAAATCTGCCAATTATACAATACATCCTTTGCCTCCTTATCAAAAACCAGAATATTTGAAACCGGATTAAGATATTCATCTAGTTGTAAATTGATATTGAAAATATTAGTAATGATTTCGAACCAGGAATCAGTAATGTCCTGATCTAATTCTTTATCACTCCAATATGGCTTTGATAAATTGTCAGGGAAAGCAAATAAAATCCTATCGATAAAGCCATTGTCGTTACGACCGTTTTTGCTCATTTCGACAAGCACTTTATTCTGAATAGTACCCACAACAGGGATAAAAGGACTGGCTATAAAAACAGGATCACCAGATTTTCTGTCGATGTTAATGGGTTTACAACTCCAGGAACTTAACCAGAACTCCATTTCGGAACCACTGTTGTAGCGATTAAAGTTTTTGAACCAGCCAGCCAATTCATCAATATAAACTGCAATGCCTCTTTTGTTGAATTTATGTACCTGGGCTAAAGCTTCGGGTGTAAAATCTGAAATGATGTTTTTCTCCCAAACCGGTTTTGGCTGTTCTTCGATACCCTGATCCTTTTTGTCTTTAGCAGATAAGCTACAAAATTTATCGTATTCCTGCTTGCGAACTTCGTATTCATGATAGGTTTTTTTATCTCTGTCGAAAATAGGATTCAAAGCAAAAGAAAGCGGATGTGTTTTGTTGGTACCTGACCTGCCAACCAAAGCCATATAAATCAAGGGTGAATCAATCCAATTCTTTTTTACCTGTACTTTATAAGTATTTGCTGTAGCAATAGATATAGCACTCAAAACAGATGAACCGATAAAATCAACAGGAAAATCCAAACATTCGACTGTAGCATTGATAATGTTCTGAATTTTTAATGGGAATACATCTATAGGAAATGTGCTATCCGTTGCAAATTCTGATTTGATATTCAGTAAATCATTTTCCGTAAGATTATCAAAAATAACTTTAAGATTTTCCATAATCAAACCTCCTATTATTAGATGAAAAAAATTTGTTATGTAACTGAATTTGATTAACTTTGTAGTTCGATTTTGTAATTTTAATTGAGGCGGTCTTATTTAAAGGTTGCCTCTTTTTATTTTCTTTCATCGTTACCTCCTTGATTTATTAGCTGCACTGTGTGCAATGGATGAAAGAACTGATTTTGATTTAGGTTGGCGATTTACTGTAATGGTTTCTAACCAAGCCAATAGTTCGCTTCTAGAGAATACGAGGCGGTTGCCCATCAATTTGTGAGGGATGCCATCGGTTGAAGAAAGCTTGTAGATTTTTGACTTGCCATATCCTGTCAAATTTTCTACTTCTTTTAAGTCTGTAATCCTGTCGGATTCGATTGTTTGTGGAGCATGCTGCTGTTGTAACAATGTTTCCAGATTTTCCAATTTTTCTAATAACAAACTGACCGCTTCGGGTAGGTTGTTATGATTAATTTCAAACATATTTATTTTTTTTAAAATGAATAAATTTGAAAAAGGCCTCTTTCATTTTTTGTAAATTACACTGCAAATATACAACGAAATGAAAATATAAGATGTTGAATATCAATTATTAAACCGACATAAAGTGTCGGGAAAGTATCGGAAAGTATCGGATTTCGATACTACAATATACAAAAAAAGCCTTGAAAAACAAGGCTTTAACATTTTGTAAAAGTATCGGATTAAAATTTGTTTAAAATAGAAGTAAGTGTTGAAACTGTACCCGTTTTATCTTGATTATTTCTTTTAAATTTACCATTTGCAGGATAAAAACAAGCATTAAATTGCTTTAAAGAAAATACATAATGATCTGCAAATCTTATACCGTCAGCTT
This sequence comes from uncultured Bacteroidales bacterium, assembly GCA_903936865.1. Lineage (GTDB taxonomy): Bacteria > Bacteroidota > Bacteroidia > Bacteroidales > JACABE01 > JACABE01. The sequence continues at coordinate 17,912 of CAIZXK010000265.1, forward strand.
TACACTCACACCAAAAGATTTTGTTTTTACCATTAGGTAATCTTTTATGAATCATTATTTCGGTAAAATCATTAAGGCTTATGTCCTTAAAATATATATCAATAAGTTTATTATACAAATTTACAAAAGATACTGGCTGTTTATTAATAATTTTATCATTGAATTTTACTCCTTCTGCAATAACTGATACTACAGCAGATGAATGTGCAGGTTCAAAAATTTTACATGCTTCATCAATAGCATTTTTAATAAATTGGATTTCATTGTATTTTAAATGACTATCAAATTCACGTTTGGTCATACCTCTTATATCAGCAGAAAATTTAACTATGTCAATCATCTCCAATTCGTTATTACAATATTCAATTTCTTCTTCAAACTTTTGCTCAATGGTTAAATCGGTATCATAATGAGGGAAAACAGTTTCTTTGTTTAAAGCTCTTTGCAACCTAAAGTTGATTTCACTTTTACGATCATTTATCTTTATATTAACTAAATTAAAAAATTTAATAATAGTTTCGTTACATCGTTTAAAAAATATTTCAGGTTCAACATAATTGTCATTTACTTTTTTTGCTTCAACTTCAATATATGTTTTTAAAAGATTATGATCTTTTTTAAAACTATCGTAAAGCATTCTTGAATAATACATATCAGATAAGAAATCAGATTCAACTTTTTCTTCAGTCATAGTATCGTGTTTTTTTTGATTAAATATTTCTGTGTGGGTTTCATTAATGAAATTCAGAATTTTATAGCTATACTCATATAAATCTTCATTGAAAAACTGGTATTCTGTTTCGTCGGGTAAGAGTTGAGAAAAAGTTAAGCTATCTACAGATGAATAATAAATCTTGTCATCTCTTAAAATATAACGCTGTTCTAATGAATTGTGTTTAATAAATTCTTCCTTTTCACTTTGTATATTATATGCTTTAATGCCTAATTCATCCCCTGTGAAATGTATAATAGTTGAATTATACTTTTCAATATTTTCTTTTGCCAATTTATATAAGGCTAATACTGTTGGTTTGTTATTATCTTTATTGTATGAAATAATTTCATTTCTGGCAATATCAAAATTTAAAAAAGGGAAATTTGAATGGATAATATGAAGCCTGGTTAAGCTGTTTTCGGAAATCTGGTTTTCAAATTGTTTTTTTATGAATTTCAGTGTTTTTTCTGTGTGATACATTGGACCTTCAATTTTGGGTTGTATTAATACCGGAGGTGGTATAATAATGTTTACCTGCTTTAACAGATATTCATAAACTTCCTTAATAGAGCTAAAACGGATAAAATATAAGAAATCAAAAAAGATTTTTCTTGCTTTTGGGAAATCTGTAAGATTATCAAGATCTACCGGAACTGTTTCAAATAATGGACTTAATCTGGATGAGAACGTTTGGAATAGCTGAGTAGAGTTTGTGCAATCATATTGTTTACACCAGATATCACATGATTTTTTATATTTTAGAGGATAAATCCGTATTTCATTAATTTCAGGAACTAATTCACTAAATTTGTTTTTTATACGTTCAATATAAAATATTTTAGATGTATCAGATTCTTTATTTTCCAGGTTAGTAATAATTTCAGTTTTGAAATTCTGCGTAGCCTGATTTATAACTGTTTGAAAATCATTAATTGACAAGTTAGAGGTATTGTCAATGTTTTTAAAAAAGTCATTAAAATATTTGCCGGCAGAATTTAAGATTATATTTTTTTTATAATCATTAAGTAAATTAATTATTTCATTATTATACTTATTATAACGATCATCACCAATAGTGGGTCTGATTCTTGAAATATTCAGGATAATTTGTTCTATTAAAATTTCATTCAATTCCTGTTTGTCGAAGAAAGTAAAAGGGTCAAAACCGGTTTTTTGCGGGTTTTCGATGCCATAAAAAATAAATGATAAGAATTGAAGTATTTCTTCATTTAAATCTGAAAGTTTACCGGGATATGTGATATAATATAAATTCTCAATATTGTTTGCCTGATGTTTACCTTCAAATACATTATAAGTTGGTTTGCAATATTTAAAAACAGGTTTGTATTTTACCATAATACTATTATTTTGAATGATTACTGAACCAGATAATTTATTTTATCAACATGATCATTAATATTAAATAGAACTATTAAACTATCAAACTTTTTAAAGAGAAATGATGTCATATTTTTTTTTGTAAAAATACAACAAAAAAGAAAAATGAAGATGTAAAAAGAAAAAGATACTGACTAATTTAAATATTATAAGAAATACGTAATATAAATAATATCAGCAAACTACAAAAATACTATTTAGAATGATTCTAAATAACAAAATAACAATAAAAAAAGGAGGTAAAAACCTCCAATTTAACAATAAATCAATCAGGAATTAATTTATATGCATTGCTCTTTTTTTCATCTATTTCAAAAGAACCCAGATAATCCATAGTTGTTTTTTGATCGGAATGCCCCAAACTTTCGGAAATCATAGCAATATTAGCACCACTTCTTTTTAAAACTGTGGCGAAACTGTGACGGGCAGTATATGTACTTATGTCATTAATATCTATACGCAAAGCAAGCTGTTTGACATATTTATTGATGGCTGAAGTAATCTTCTGAACAATTTTCTTTGCATTTTCCGGGGTTTCGGAACCATTTAAAAAAGGGAAGATGTAAACCGATTTATCATAGTTTGGATTCCATCTTTCGATAATTTCTTTCATCTGTGGCAACATAACCGCTTCAATTTTAACTTTATGTTTTGAGGTGTTTATGGTTTTCTGACGGTAAAAACTAATAATGTCGTTTTTAATATCAGCGTGTTTTAAGCGGCATAAATCACCAATATTGATGCCATTGCATAAATAAGAAAAGTACCATAAATCACGATATTTTTTTTCGGTTTCATTGGCTTCAGCTTTCATTAGTTTACCAACCTGCTGAATGGTTAATGCCATTTTGCGACTTTCACCAGACGGAATCTCATATTTTCCTTTGCCGAACGGATAATCATTTTCATTAATAATTCTTGCTTTTTTTGCTTCATTCAATATTGCCCGCAATGCTCTGCAATACATTCCAATTGTGGTATAACTGGCTTTCTTGTTTAACATGAATTTCTGATACTTGTCAAGCCATTCAACAGTAATATCAGAAAATTTGATACTATCACCTTTGAATTTAATGAAACTTTGTAATGCACATTTATTGGAAATGGAGGTACCAATCTGACCAGCTGCTTTTGTGTTGTCAATTTTAGCCTGAAAAGCTGAATTGAGAGTGTCAGTTATGTTTTTCTTTGTGAGATTATTGAATCTGTCAAAAGAGAAAATATTTTTATTGCTTTCGATAACAGATTTGATATTATCTTTAATAGTTTCATGACCTAGTTGAATTTCTTTTCTCAATTCAATTATAGATGCTTTTTTACTACCCTTTTTGGATTCATCCATGACTAATTCCCAATCTGACAAGCTACAATATTTGCCGGATTTATAGTATTGTCTTTCACGATTGTATGTAATACGGTAATGAATCGGAAATAAACCATCTTTATTAGGTCGTCTCTCATTTAATAAAGTGTAAAGTGTAACACTGTCGTTAAAAGTATCTTTATACATAAAAATTAAAATTAAAATTTTGATTTGTGATGCAAAAAAATTATCGCACAATTGCAACACAAAGATACGAAAATATATGATAAGTTGTATATCTAAATGAAAATAAATATTAGTTTATTTGTTATATATCAGTATTTTAACATAAAATGATAGTGAATGAAAAGATAAGAAAAGCATAAATTCTGATTCTGGATCAGAAGAGTTTAGGTTCGAGACCTATCAGGACAACGGAAATCCTTATAAAGCACTCATTTTGAG
>CAIZXK010000266.1 GCA_903936865.1 uncultured Bacteroidales bacterium
GTCTGTGCTTTGACAATAGAAGTCAAACTTAAAAGAGCCACCAATATTACGTATGTTTTTTTCATGTCATTTACTTTTAATCGTTATTTATTTAATTTTCTTTCATGTTAGATCGCTACTGTTTAAGCATGACCGCTAACTTTATATATGTCTGACAAAATCATCCTTTACCTCCATACGTTAGTTGTATAGTCCTGATTAATGTCATCATTATTTACCCTACAAAAATACAAATATTTCATTATCATATATGTTTTTTAACAAAAAATAACCCAGCCGGATTAAAAATCTGACAGGGTTATGTTTATGGGTTTATGGTCCCGCAATTAAATACAAAAAGAAATTTACCCAAAAATTATTTGTCTTTGGATATTGAAAAGCAATCTGTTATTTATTACCTATTTTGCGTTCAAGTTCATCCAATCGATCGTTTGCTGAATGAATCATCATGGTAACCCTTACAAAAGGTCCACCCAGCAGGAATAATGCAATGGATGTTATTAAACCCATCAGATTAAAATCTATGCTGTTCATGATAATTCCAACCAAACCAATTAATGCGGCTAAAATTCCACCGGGTACTCCTAGCGGGCATCTAAGTTTTTTATTATTTTCCATTTTTTAATATGATTTTAATTTATTTATTAATACTTGTTTATCGGGAACTTCCCTGAAAACGATTTCATTGTTTATTAAAAGTGTAGGCACGGCATGTATTCCTAATTTCAAGGTTCTTATCATGCCAATCGGAGCATTTGCCAACGTTGTTTTCAGAACAAATTTATCTTCAAAATCAGGCAGAATGTCATTTAGTAAATGTTTAAGCACCTTGCAATTGGGACATGTCAACGTATAAAACATCTCAATTGTTATTGGTTTTATTTTCTCCATATTATAATCGTATGATTGCATTTTAATATACAGTTTCCAATTCTTTTAAATCTTATTACCAGAATTGTTGCATCCTATCTAACAAATAAAATTATTTAATGATTTTAAAATTGTTGGGATTTTTGAATAAAAAAACAAACAATATTTTAGTTTATTCATGTAAATGAGAAAATTAAGACATAAGTAACGGCAAATAAAAACAATTATCGGGATTTTTAAAATTTGATTTATTGAAATGCAAAGGATTTAAATAATTCTACCCAAATTTCAAAAAAATTTAATAAAATAAGAATAATGGAAATAATTATTTACTTTTGTATGCCTTTAAACGATTTTAGCGTAACTCAACTATTGCAGCTATATAATTTGAGTTTGATGGAAACGTTCTTTTGATATTAAATGATTTTTGTGTTTAAGATAGCCTATTCCCACGAAGAATAAAATACCCTATACATTTTGTTTTGGTCTTATTATTTTTTGCAATAGCTTCCCGACAGTAGTTTTGGTCTTATTAAAAAATTTTATAGCTTCCCGACGGCTGTTTTGGTCTTATTAAAAAATTTTATAGCTTGCCGACAGTAGTTTTGGTCCTATTAAAATTTTTAATAGCTTCCCAACGGCTGTTTTGGTCTTATTAAAATTTTTAAAACCTTCCCGACACAATAATTAACAGATTAGTTTATTCATTATAATAACATATAGTAAAAATTTAAAACAAATAGTAAAATGGAAAATTTAAAATTTAGCACATTGTACGTTTACAAACTTTCCAACGAAAATCTACGGGGATTGATTGGACGTAGCTGCGATGAGGCAGAATTGGCTACAACGGCTATCGGCGATTTGTCCAATGCAGCATTGGTCAGATTAAGAACAAACTTAACTCTTTTTTCGGCTCAGGTTAACCGTGAGCAAAAAAGTGTATTAACCGAAACAATTAATAGTTACAGAACCGAATGTAACAATTGTTTTTCGGAAATTAAAAGGGTAGATAAATTTGAATGCAAATCGCGCGACAACACTAAAAAAGCAGCGGCACTCATGTTGGATACATTTCTTAAACCTTACAACAACCTAAGCAAACAAACCCTGCTCGATCAGCAGGAATCAACCAAGGATATGCTCGAAAAATTCAATGCGAATACTACCTTAACTGATGCAGCACATGCAATTGGACTCACTACTATTTTCGATGAGTTAAAAACCGCCAACACCAATCTCGAAAACACCTATAACTTACGTAATAATGAAATAGGCACCCGCACCGAATCGAGCAGTCAGCTGCGTCCGGCAGTAATCGACAGCTATCAGAAATTTTGTGCCTCAATAGAATTAGCCGTTGAATTTCTGCCCAATACCGATATAATCAATCTGATGAAAAACATGGAAGAACTACGCATAAAATACCACGCCCTTATACCACAGGAAGAAACTATAACAGAAGAAGAAATAGAAGAAGTGGATACGGAGGGTTAAATGATTAAATACCCCGCTAAATTATTGGCAGGGTTTTGATTTATTATGTAAATTTGTTGAATATATTATTAATTTTTAATAAAATGACAAAACCGAAAGCAATTACTTTACAACAAAAACTAGGTTTTTTTGATGAAGATTTGAAAAAGCCTGATCATGATACTATTCTGAAATGGATTGATACTAATATTGAAACAGTTATAGATAGCATTTATAATTTTAAAGATTGGGATGAAAATATTGTGAAAACCATTTCAGATAAGGTGAACGATATAGTAATAATTGATCTTGAATGTGAAAAAAATAAATTTCTAGTTATTAAAGATAAAATTGATAAAAACCAAAGTAAAATTTTAGAATTAAATGATAAATTATTAAAAGAAATTGAAATTGAAGAAATAGAAAAAAGAACTTATTTTAATAGTAAATGGACGAAAGAAGATATTGATAAGATTGAATTAGATATCAAAGAAAAGGAGAAAGAACTTGAGATTTCTGAACGAAAATTACAATATCTTTCTGGATTTAAAGGAATATCTGTAGAACTACCTCAACGACAAAAACCTAGAATTGTAAACAAAAAATGGGAATATGCTGTAACAAGTCAAAGTATTAATCAAAGAACAGGTTATGAGTCAGCCAAAAACATAATTGGATATATAGACATGAAGGTTGTTTTAATTTATACAAATTTGACTGTTATTGGAGTTGATTTTAGCAAAAATAAAGTAAATAATAAAATAGAATGGGCACAAACTGAAAAGACAGGATTTAACAATGAGACAAATTATAAAGATCTATTGATTGAAGTAAAAACAAAAATCCAATCATTAGGTGAGCTTTTTAGACAGCTTAATACATATAAAGAATTTGAAAAAGGGGATTATCTTGTAGTTTGTCCTGATGATTCAAATGAAGAAACTATAATAAGTCAAGGATTTAAATTCTATAAATTTAAATAATCTATTTTATTTGCAAAGCTCCAGACAGGTTCATAAACCAAATCACATATCATAAAATTTGTAAAACAAAAAAGCCGATAGCAAAACTACCGGCTTTTTAATTTATTGATACACTCGCTCAAAGCGAGGCTATCAACGTATCTTATTTCTCCCCAGCCAGAGCTTTTTCCCATTCCCAGGCAGAACGCATCATTTCTTCGAGCGGACGTTCGGCTTTCCAGTTCAGTTCCTTATTGGCAAGACGGGTATCGGCATACACTGCTTCCACATCACCGGCACGGCGTGGTACCAATTCGTATTTAATGGCAATTCCGGTAGCTTTTTCAAAAGCATTAATCATATCAAGCACCGAAATTCCAACGCCAACACCTAAGTTAAATACTTCGAAATCCTTATCGCTTTTCTTTTCAACCAAACGATCGATGGCATTTATATGAGCCGTAGCCACATCCACCACATGAATATAATCGCGAAGGCAAGTGCCGTCGGGTGTATTGTAATCGCTTCCGAAAACCCTCAGTTTCTCACGGATTCCCATAGCCGTTTCGGTAATATAAGGAACCAGATGATGCGGAGGTCCATCCTGAAACTCACCAATCAAAGCGGTTTCATGTGCACCTATCGGATTGAAATAACGCAGGGCAATACAACGAAGATCTGTTACTTTGCAGGTGTCAACCAGAATATCCTCACATATTTTCTTGGTATTTCCATAAGGCGACATGGCTGGTTTTATAGGTGCAAATTCATCTACAGGCAAGGTATCGGGCTCACCATACACGGTGCAGGAAGAAGAAAATACAATGTTATCAATCTTGAATTCCCTCATGCATTTCAGCAGGTTAACCGTAGAAGCAAGGTTGTTGTGGTAATACATCAGTGGTTCATCTACCGATTCATTTACAAGCAATATTCCGGCAAAATGAATGACGGCATCAATACCTGGATATTTTGTAAAAAAGCGGTGCATTTCATCGAAATTACACATTTCCACTTTCTCAAACACCGGACGTTTGCCAGTAATTTTTTCAATACGATCCACCACTTCAATATCCGAATTTACCAGATTATCGATAATAATCGGATTATGTCCGCGATTCATCAGTTCAACCACTGTATGAGAACCAATATA
>CAIZXK010000267.1 GCA_903936865.1 uncultured Bacteroidales bacterium
AGTCGTACGAATTTTACCATTTCACTTTTGCGAAAACCATAAAGTCGTTCGAATTTTACCATTTCACTTTTGTGAAAACAATAAAGTCGTTCGAATTTTACTATTTCACTTTTGCGAAAACCATAAAGTCGTTTGCAGATTGCAATTTCACTTTGTTGAAGGTAGATTATTCATGTATTTGTTTAATAAACCACTTGATTTTGCGGTATTTGGCAAAAAAATAGAATAAATAGCAACATTAAGGTGACAGCAATTATTTTTTATTGTTGTAAACTTTGGTTTGTATTACAGATATTTTAACTAATTTTATGCAATTAAAAATATTATTATTTTAATATGAACTTAAACCAACTAAAACCACGTAAGGCACTTAATAAAGCTTTTTTGAAAGTTAAGGCAAACAGAGCAGAAATAGAATTATTTAAAACCAATCTGATTAACTTAATCGACAATATAAAAGAACCCGAATCGGAAGAATTTCACAAGAATCTGGTTTCCGATTTTCTGAAAAATACCTATTACGGTGCCAATCATTATATTAATACCAAAGGCAGAAACGATCTTGTTATCCACAATGGCAGTAAATCTGCCGATACGGTAGGTGTAATTATTGAAGCCAAGAAACCCGGCAACAAAGCCGAAATGCTTAAAACCAATAATATCAATACCAAAGCTTTTCAGGAGTTGGTATTGTATTATCTGAGAGAACGTATTACCCATAAAAATCTGGAAATTAAACATCTGATTGCCTGTAATATTTTCGAGTGGTTTATTTTTGATGCCAGTTTGTTTGAAAAAGAATTTGCTCAAAACAAAAATCTGGTCAAACAATTTACTGATTTTGAAGAAGGACGTTTATCGGGTAAGACTACCGATTTCTTTTACAAACAAATTGCAGAACCAGCTATAGAAGCTATTAAAGATGAAATAATTTTTACCCATTTTGATATACGCGATTATGATTTACCCTTGCGAAATCAGGATAAAAAAGATGATAATCTGCTGATTGCACTCTATAAACTATTATCACCCGAGCATTTGCTAAAACTTCCTTTTGCCAACGACAGCAATAGTCTGGACAAAACTTTTTATACCGAACTTCTGCATATTATAGGGCTTACCGAAACCAAAGAAGGAGGTAAAAAGCTGATACAACGCAAAAAAGAAGGCGAACGCAATTCGGGTTCGTTGATTGAGAGTGCTATCTTTCAGCTGGATAATCTCGATAAAATTTCGAGGCTGACAAAACCATCGCAATTTGGCGATACTTATCAGGAGCGTTTGTTTAATGTAGCGCTGGAATTATCCATTACCTGGATTAACCGTATTTTATTTTTAAAGTTACTGGAAGCACAACTCTTAAAATACAACAAAGGCAATAAATCCTTTGCATTTCTTAATCTGGAAAAGGTAAGGAGTTTTGATGATCTCAACAGTTTATTCTTTAGCGTGCTGGCTCGTAAAAATATTGACAGAAGCGAAGAAGTAAAAAAACTCTTTGCCAGTGTACCGTATCTGAATTCTTCGTTGTTTGAACCTACAGATATAGAACACAGCTGTTTGTTTATCAGTCAGCTTAAAGATGGAAATCTCCCCTTGCTTTCGTCAACTGTAATTAAGAATAATACAGGGCAAAAACTCACAGGCGAATTGCTTACCATACAATATATTTTCGATTTCCTTACTGCTTACGATTTTGCCAGCGAAGGCAGTGAAGAAATACAGGAAGATAATAAACGACTTATTAACGCATCAGTATTAGGTTTGATATTCGAAAAAATAAACGGTTACAAAGACGGTTCGTTTTTTACACCCGGCTTTATAACCATGTATATGTGCCGCGAAACCATACGCCGTGCAGTAGTGCAAAAGTTTAATGATGCCAGAAAAACCCTGACAGCAGTTAAAACCCTGTCAGCGGTTGAATCCCTGACAGGGTTAAATGATGTTTACAATGTTATTGGAACTCATTTTAGCAGAACAGAAGCCAACAACATTATCAACAGCCTTAAAATATGCGATCCGGCAGTTGGTTCGGGTCATTTTCTGGTATCGGCTCTCAATGAGATTATTGCAATAAAAAGCGAACTAAATATATTACAGGATAGCGATGGCAAACGATTGAAGGAATATGATATTATTGTAGAAAATGATGAACTGGTTGTTACCGACGATGATGGCGAACTCTTTGCCTATAATCCCAAAAGCAAG
>CAIZXK010000268.1 GCA_903936865.1 uncultured Bacteroidales bacterium
AATTATTTTTAATCATTTATTTCAATTTTATTTATTGTTTCATATAGGGACAAAAAAAGTCCCTTATTGAAAAATCAATAAAGGACTTATGTTTTTGATAATGAAAAACACTATAAAACCTGAACAGCTTTTATTAATTCCTTTCCGATTTCAATTGCTTTTTCATTTTCCGGAATCAATTTATGATGACGGGCTGGTAATGATTTTTGTAATCCTTTATGAATAAACTCTGGCTTAATCAGTGGTTTTAATTTCAAGAAACCACCTAACACAATCATATTGAATATTTTCATTAATCCTTGTCGTCCGGCTTCTTCAGAAGCTTCAATTGAATAGATATTAATATCTTTACGACTTGGAGGATGAATAATACCGTTTGGATCATAAATTAATAAGCCTCCTGGTTTTACAGTTGCTTCAAATTTATCCATTGACTGTTGATTAAGTATAATAGCGGTATCATAACTATTGATAATTGGTGAACTTATGCGTTCATCACTGAGAACTACGGTTACATTTGCAGTACCACCACGCATTTCCGGTCCATAAGATGGCATCCAGCTTACTTCCTGATTTTGCATAATACCAGAATATGCAAGGATTTTACCCATTGATAGAACACCTTGTCCTCCAAATCCGGCTATGATTATTTCTTCTGTCATAACTTCAATTATTTTAAATTAGAAAATTATTTTACCAATTGACCATCTACTTTAATATCACCTAATGGATAAAAAGGAAACATATTCTCTTCCATCCATTTATTTGATTGAACAGGAGTCATTTTCCATCCTGAATTGCAATTTGATACAATTTCAACAAAGGTTAATCCTTTGTTTTCCTTTTGTAAATCAAAAGCTTTACGAACGGCTTTTTTAGTTCTGCGTACATTTCCAGGAGTATGAACAGCCTGACGTGTTACATAATGGACTCCAGGTAATTGTGCAATTAGTTCGGTGATTTTCAATGGATTTCCCATAGTTTTAACATCACGGCCATATGGACATGTTGAAGCTTTCATATTTGGTAATGTAGTTGGAGCCATTTGTCCTCCTGTCATACCATAAATTCCGTTGTTAATAAAAATAATGGTAATATTCTCACCACGATTACAGGCATGAATGGTTTCTGCTGTTCCAATTGCTGCTAAATCGCCATCACCCTGATAAGTAAAAACATATTTCTCGGGCATCAGTCTTTTAACTGCCGTAGCCAATGCAGGAGCTCTTCCGTGAGCAGCCTGTTGCATATCGATATTCATGAATTCGTAAGCCAATACGGAGCATCCTACAGGGGCAATTCCAATTGTGTTTGCCTGAGCACCCAATTCTTCAATCACTTCCATCACAATTCTGTGAGCTGTTCCATGACCACAACCCGGACAATAACTCAACGCTTTGTCTGTAAGTAATTTGGTTTTTGTATAAACTAAATTCTCTGGTTGTCTGATTTGTTCTTTTGTAATTATATCTGACATTGTATTAACCTCCTATAATTTTTTGTTCTAAAGCTGCAACTACTTCATCCGGTGTAGGGATGATACCACCATAACGTCCGAAATGTTCAACTTTAACTTTACATTCAACCGCCAGTTTAACATCTTCTACCATTTGTCCCAAACTCATTTCAACTGAAAGTATTCCTTTAACTTGTTTTGAAAGATTTAACAATGGCTTTTTAGGAAATGGGAATAAAGTAATGGGGCGAAGTAAACCTACTTTTATACCCTTTGCTCTTGCAATATTTACGGCTTTTTGGCTGATACGTGCACTTGAACCATAAGCTACAATAAGATATTCAGCATCTTCGCATTGAAACTCTTCATATCTTACTTCGTTTTCCTCCATTGCTTTATATTTTTCAGCCAAATGGGTAACATGATCTTCTTGCTTATGAGAATCAAGATCTAACGAAGTGATGATATTTCTTTCTCTATCAGGTGTTTTACCATAGGTTGCCCAGGGAGTATTTGTCCTTATTTCCTCGTCAGTAAATCGTGGTTTATGAGGTTTTAATTCAACTTTTTCCATCATTTGACCAATAACACCATCTGATAATATTAAAACAGGATTGCGATATTTAAATGCAAGTTCGAATCCTAAATCAGCAAAATCAGCCATTTCCTGAACTGATGCAGGAGCTAATACTAATAATCTGTAGTCACCATGTCCACCACCTTTTGTAGATTGAAAATAATCTGATTGTGAGGGTTGGATTGTTCCTAATCCCGGACCACCACGAACTACATTTACAATTAAACATGGTAATTCGGCACCGGCAATATAAGAAATTCCTTCTTGTTTTAAGCTGATACCAGGACTTGATGATGAAGTCATCACTTTTTTTCCACAGCTAGCACCACCATATACCATGTTGATCGCTGCCACTTCGCTTTCTGCTTGTAAAACTATCATTCCTGATGTCTCATGAGGTCTTTCTGCCATAAGATATTCCATTACCTCTGATTGAGGAGTAATAGGATAGCCGAAATAACCATCGCAGCCGGCACGAATCGCTGCTTCTGCAACTGCTTCGTTACCTTTCATTAATCTCAGTTCTTTCATTCCTTTGTATTTAAAACTGTTAAAAACGTTTTTATAATTTTACTTTATACACGGTGATAACACCATCAGGACATACGATTGCACAATTGGCACAACCAATACATTCTTCATTTACAGATTCGGCATAATGATAGCCTTTTCCGTTCACATTTCTTGACATAGCAATTACATCGTTCGGACATGCGGTTATACATACTTCACATCCTTTACATTTCTCAATATCAACTACAATGTCGCCTTTAACTTTTGCCATTTTTGAATGATTTAAGTTGAATACTTAATTATTAATGTGTGTTTTTTTATGCAACGAAATTAGAGAAAATATCTGAATTGTAGGTGATTTTTCTCATATTTTTTTTAGTTTTATCAAGACTGATTGTTTTAAAAGATTGATTATATATTTGTTGTATCCATATTTATAAACGTTCTTAATTACAGAAGATTATATTTATGAGATATTCTTATAAAGAATTGATTTGATAAACTATTCTTTCAGATAAATACTAATTCTTTATTATCAGCTAAACGAGAAAGGCTGCCTTTTTAACGAGGCAGCCTTTTTTTAAAGTATTTATAATATGCTAATTACTTAGCAACTCTTTCGAGCCATTTAAGCATAAATATCATTGTAAACATTGAAATAGAACATGCTACAACAAATAATGTCCATGTCATCCAGATAGGAACAGAATCATATAAAATTGCTCCAACAAACAAAAGTGAATTACCAATTGCAGTTGCACCTAACCAACCACCCTGCATTACGCCTTGATATTGAGGTGGTGCTACTTTTGAAACAAAAGAAATTCCCAACGGACTAATAAATAATTCAGCCACTGTAAGTATAAAATATGTTCCGATTAAAAGGAATGGTGTTACTTTTAAACTTTCATCAAGTGGAATACCTCCTTGTTTAGGATCAATTGCAGCATGCATTGGAAGATTGTGTAAGTAAGAAACAATTGCCATTAAGAAAAATCCCATTGCAGCTATAAACATACCTATTGCGATTTTTTTCGGAGTTGATGGTTCTTTGCCATTTCTTCTTAACCAGCCAAATAAAGCTAATACAACAGGTGTTAAAAATACCACAAAAAATGGATTAATAGATTGGAATATTTCAGCACCTTTTAAAGTAATACCACCTAATGAGACTTTCATAATACTTAAATCAGTATATTCTTTCGCAAAGAAAGTAAGTGTTAATCCGTTTTGATGAAACGACATCCAAAAGAAAATAACTACACCAAAAACGGCAAATAAAGCATATAAACGTTGTTTTACTTCTTTAATATCCATCAGAATTGCATCTGGATCTATTACACTACCTGAAGTAACCACTTTTTTGGGATTGGGGAATTTGCTTTTATTTACCAAATAAATGGTTAATGATATGGCCATTGCAAAAATAGCTACACCAAAAGCATAGTGAAAACCAGTTGTAAATACATTCAGATAATCATTTGCAAATGCTGTCATATCACTTACAGGAGAACCTGTTACATCAGTTGACATTTTGATTAATGATTCAGAAGCACCTGCATTAATTGATCCATCCAGATGTGCATGACATAAAGCAGGTAAATCTGCATTATACTGAAAGCCATGTTTGCCTAACCACCAGTTTCTTACTCCAATAGCTGCAAGTGGAGCAAAGATAGCACCTACGTTAATAAACATGTAAAACAAAGAGAAACCAGAATCTCTCATTTTACCATATTCAGTATTGTCATACATTTGTCCGACCAAAGCCTGTAAGTTTCCTTTAAACATACCATTGCCAAATGCAATAACAAATAAACCAATGCAGGTTAATGTTAAAAACAAAGCTTTGTTAGGTGTAGGAGTAGGAGATGGAATTGCTATCAGGAAGTATCCCAATGCCATCATAATTAACCCAATTAAAATAACACCTTTATAATTTCTTGTTTTATCGGCTATTAAGCCGCCAATAAATGCAAGAATATAAATTGAAAAATAAAAGATTGAATAAATAATTCCGGCATTGGTTCCGGATAATCCAAATTTTGCCTGTAAAAAAAGAACTAAAATAGCCATCATGGTATAAAACCCAAAACGTTCGCCCATATTTGCCAACGCTGCTGCTAATAATCCTTTTGGATGATTTTTAAACATAGTTTTTGAATTTAATTAATAATTGATTTTTTTGAAAGTACAAAAATAAAGAAAAAAACAACTAAACAAAATATATTTTACTATCCGATAATAATTTAACTTTTAATCTTTCGGGCAAAAGCTATAACATTTCCATCAAAATCAACACAATAAGCAACTTCATCTCCCCAATCTCTTATCAAACTTTCACTAATTGGTTTTGCGCCAAATAAAATTGCTCTTTTATAAAATTCTTCTGGAGAATCTACATACAGATAAATTTCACAACGTGATACTCCTTTGGCTTTTGAAGGATTAATGATTTTATTTTTCAATAGTTTTACGATTCCACTTTCGGGCATTATACCTAGTTTTGTGTTTTCATTAATTTTAAATTCTGTCATTCCTTCTACATCAAGAATAGGATCTTGTTTTAGAATTCTCTGATAGAATTCTCTACTTCGTTTCTGATCTTCAACATAAATAACAAAAATTATATTCATATATTTAGAATTTTACCATAACTTGAGCTTTAATTTCTGACTTGGAACTTCCCTGAATTTCATCCAATCCAGAGCCAATAATGTTTTTACCATTATAATAAGTAGTTGCATACCGCAGCCATAAATCAATATTTTTGCTTACATCGTATTTCAACATCAGGTAAAACCGACTTCCTTTATAGTAATAAGCAGGAATGGAAAAAGCATATAATACATCACTTTCATAAGCATATAATCGTTCATCATAAGTATCAGTATCAAAAATTGCATATCGGGTAGAAATGCGAATTGGCAAATCAATCAATTGATAACTAATGTCCTGATAAATTAAAAAACCATTTTTATTATAATTATTACCTACTCTATAATTTATGAATTCGATTCGGTTCTTTAAAGTTAGATTCTGCAAAGGGTTATATGAAGTATTAAATCTCAAACTTTTGCGTTGTGTTTCGTCAAGGGAATGAATAATAGAACTTTCGGAACTATTCTGCATTTTATTTTTTTGACGATACTGAAGATAAAATTCGATTCTACGTGAAGGCAAATAGGTTAATTTTGCAAGATATTCCATTCCATTCGAAGGAGCATCTGTTCTGTATTTAAGCCATGGGAACGAAAAGAAATCGCAATATGCTGAAACAGACCACTTAGAAGCCAATGAAAAATCAATACCTAAAAACAAACCTGATTCATTTGAGTTTTGGCTGTTTTCTCCAAAAGCAACACTTTTTAAGTTTTGATAATCCTTTTGATAATTTCTATGTATCATGCTAAAAGCAAATCTATTATCTAAATTTGCCTGCAAGCCATTTATATATGCAATTCCCCCATTTTCACTTGTTGATATCTCTCCAAAGAAATTGAAAGGATAAAATAAATATTGATAATTAAAACCATAATTAGAATTCTTTTTACCCTGAAATTCAAATTGATTATAAGGTTTACTATTTTTCAACAATTCAGTGTTTAGCAAAAACCTATATGCTGTAATACCAACCTTTAAATTATTTTTTCTAAAAGAAACATTTGAACCATACATAGTCTCTTTTAGTGAATTTTTATCGGCCAATTCATTTGGTGTACGATGGTAACCAGTTTCCTGCAAAGATGTTATGTAAAGATTTTCCTGTGATAACGAATCCTGCTCACCAATATTAGCATCAGAATTTTTATAAGAATAAAAAAGTGAAAACTCCAGATTTTTTAATAGTATTGTAGTGGCAATACCTCGTAAAAATCCACTTTCATTGGCTGAAGAGTATGGTTTTATGCCTTGTGCATATTTCTTCACATCAATAGCATTTCCAGATTTACCAAATCCCAATCCTGTCCATAAAGTCAAACCTTGGCCAAATTGTGCCTGATAATCACCTATAACCAATGATTTAACAAACCCAATGTTTTTTAATGCAAAGTATGCGGAATAAAAATCAAATCCATTCTTTTGAGTTCCTTTAAAAAATTCTTCACCTGCATCCTTGTCTGCAACAAAACCAAACTTAACCAAATCACGATAGTTAAAGGCGTATTTAGTATATAATTTAGCTGAACTCCCCAAATATCTCTGATTTGGATTGGCAGCTATTGCAGAATCAGTAATGTCAGAATAACCTTTTTGATCTTCTGGAATTACCTGATATCGTGTTATTAATGTGTTTCTGCCATATTTAAAAATATCTTTAGGCTTTAAACTTGCTCTTTTTTCAACTTTTTCTACTGTAACATAAGGTATTATTTTGAAAATTATTTTATTATCAAATCCATTTACAAGTTGAAGTTCGTAAATCGAAACCATTTGCCCATTATTTGTCAAATAGTTTATCAGGTTATTTATTTGAATATCGTTTAATAATAATAATTTCTTTAGTTCTTCTGCATTTGTTTTATTCAGATTTATTGGATTTTCCTTATAAAAATTTAGCGTTTCAACCAATTCAGTGTAATCTATTTCTGCATCGATATTTTCAGCTATATTTTCAAATTTTTGTTCAATATCCTCATTATTGACTGGTGTTTCTGGAATTATCTGACTATATGTTTGCAAACTAAGAAATGATAAAACAGAAACTATAAATGTTTTTCTGATAAAAGCAAAAAAATAATATGTTTTAAATTTAATCATATTATTTAAGTGTATAAATTAATGAGAATTGTGGTGAATAACCCATAATCTGATGAATAGAAGAAGAAAAATCAATTGTAAATTGCTTATAATCTACACCAAACCCAAATGTGCTGATAGTTGGATTATTAGAAATTCCTAAACGCAAATATGCGAAAGAAACTATTTTATAATCAATACCTGCTTTAAAAATAGGTTTATAATTAATATTTTTCTCTGTTTCAATAGCTAAAATAAGTTTTTCGGAGAACAAATAGCTAAATCCCAATTTGAAAACAGATGGAATCTTTTCATTGTTATAATCATTAAATTTTGCGTTTACCGGATTGAAAAGATGTGCACCGATTGTTACATTATTTGTAAGTTTGGCTAAAACTCCCAGTTCGAATGTGAAAGCAGATTTATTTCCATAATTATCAGCAATTGAAGTTCCCAGATAATCTAACTGCAAACCTGCAGAAAACCTTTTTCCAAAGGATTTTGCATAAGCTAACCCAACTTTTTGTTCGGAATAAAGACTATACCCAAAATGTGAGTAGTTTACACCAAAAACACCGGATTTGGTAGGCAATGCAAAAGCCAATGCTTTATAGCTTAACTCTTTGCTTAAAAATCTATTTTCAAAATAAAATCCAAGTTTCATTTTCTTTAATTCAGCTAAGCCTGCTTGATTATTATTAATTGCCCAAAAATCTGACAATGTAACAGCTGCACCCCCCATTGCTGATGCCCTTCCTCCTATGGTAGTGTTTTCATTACCTGCAAGGATTGTTGAAACCAGAAAAAAAATGCTTAAAAAAGAAAGAGTTATTCTTTTCATAAATAAGATCTAAAAAAAAGTTTGTTTTCAAATTGATTTAGAATTGTAGAAATTTAGCTCCTAAATCAATGTTAAGAGCTAAATTACATATAATTATACTTTATAATCATATTTTATCAATGCCAATTCTTCGTTTGCTTTAGTAATTTTTGTTTTAAGATTTGCTTTAAACTCCAACATTTTATTATATAATGCTTCATCACTACAAGCTAATATCTCAAGTGCCAGAATGGCAGCATTTTGTGCTCCATTTAATGCAACGGTAGCTACTGGAATACCAGGAGGCATTTGTAAAATAGATAATATTGCATCCATACCTTCTAAAGAAGACTTTATTGGAACACCGATTACTGGTAATGGTGTTATTGCTGCAATTACGCCAGGTAAATGTGCTGCCATTCCAGCGGCTGCAATTATAACTCTTATACCTCTTGCGTAAGCAGTTTCGGCAAATTCAATTACTTTTTCTGGTGTTCTATGAGCTGATAACGCATTCATTTCAAATGGTATCTGCATTTCATTTAAAAATTTAGCAGCTGCTTCCATAACCGGCAAATCAGAAGTGCTACCCATTATAATACTAACCTTTGCTTGCATAAATAATTATTATTTGTTATTAATTTCTAACATTTTATAACGACAAACGTTTATAATTTATCATATTTAAATGTTTTTTTAGGATAATTCAAAAAAAACTTGTAGGTTTGCTAATTGAAATTTTTTGTAAAAATAGTTATTAAATGGACATAATAAAAGTCAAAGATAAAGAATTTTCAAAATTTATCTATTCGGACACAATTTTAGACGCAGTTTCAAAAGTTGCAGATCAAATAAATCAGGATTATGCAGATAAAAATCCACTTTTTTTAGTCGTTTTAAATGGAGCTTTTATGTTTGCTTCAGATTTAATGAAGAAAATAAATATTGAATGTGAAATTTCTTTTGTAAAACTTTCATCTTATTCAGGAACAAATTCTACTGAAACAGTTAAAAATCTGATAGGAATAAATGAAGAGCTAAAAAACAGAAGTGTTATTTTGGTTGAAGATATTGTTGATACCGGAATTACAATTGAGCACATGATAGAGGAACTTAAGAAATTTGAACCATTAGATGTAAAAATTGCAACACTGCTATTGAAACCTGAAAAATACAATAAAGCACATAAAATTGATTATGTAGCAATAGAAATCCCAAATGATTTCATAGTTGGATATGGTCTTGATTATGACGGATTTGCAAGAAACTTACCTGATATTTACAAAATTGTTTAATCATTAAAATTCAAAATATGCTGAACATTGCTTTATTTGGTCCTCCGGGAGCTGGAAAAGGAACTCAATCAAAGTATCTGATTGAAAAATACAATCTTACATATATTGCAACTGGAGATATTCTGCGTCAGGAAATTGCTGAAGGTACTCCTTTAGGTATGGAAGCCAAAGATATTATTGATAAAGGAGGATTAGCTTCCGATGAAATTATTGTTCAAATTATTGAAAACAGAATACTTATGAATCCTGATGCCAATGGAATCCTATTTGATGGTTTTCCAAGAACTGTAGTTCAGGCTTATATACTTGAAGGATTATTACTAAAAATGAACACTTCTCTAATGTGTATGCTTAGTTTGGAAGTTCCTCGCGAGGAATTAATCAGACGTATGCTCGAAAGAGGTAAAACATCTGGAAGAAGCGATGACAGAGAAGATGTAATTGATTTCAGGTTACAGGAATACGAAAATAAAACAATTCCGGTTGCTCAATTTTACAATGAAAAGAAAAAGTTTTATCCGATTAATGGAGTTGGGAAATTAGATGATGTATATAAAAGACTAACCAAAGTAATTGAGAAAAACCTTGAAAATGTTTGGTTGAATATTGTGCTTTTTGGACCTCCGGGAGCTGGAAAAGGAACACAAGCCAAACTGCTTGCTGAAAAATACAATTTAATTTATATATCTACAGGAGAATTGCTTAGAAACGAAATTGCACTTGATACTGAAATGGGTAAAATTGCTAAAATCTATATGGACAAAGGTGATATTGTACCCGATGAAATTGCTATTCGATTGATTGAAGCTAAAATTAAAATGAATCCCAATACAAAAGGATTTATATTTAAAGGTTACCCAAGTACAATTGTTCAGGCATATATTTTAGACGGTTTACTTCGCAGATTGGGAACATCTGTAACAGGAATGCTGGAAATAACCTCAACAACGTTACAGTCGATGAAAAGATTATCAGCAAGAGCTAAAACTGAAAAAGCAAGAAACTACGACTTAGATCCTGAAATAATCATTCACCGATTAGAAGTATATGAGAAAAAAGCACCTAAAGTAGCAGAATATTTTCAAAAACAAAATAAATTTTACTCAGTAAGTGGTGAAGGAGAAGAGAATAATGTTTTTGAAAAACTTTGCAAATCTGTTGAAAATATCAAAAAGAAACTAAGATAAATTAAAATGTTCAATATTATTATCTTAGGACCACCTGGATGTGGTAAAGGCACTCAATCTGCCAACATCATAAATAAATACAGATTAACCCATATTTCAACCGGTGAAATCTTAAGAGAAGAAATTGAACTTCATACAGCAATAGGAGAGGTAGTTAAGAAATTTATTGACAGAGGTTATTTAGTACCTGATGACATAATAATGCGTGAAATCTTTGTTTCTGCAATCAGACACAAACCAAGGTTTGGACTACTGTTTGATGGTTTTCCGAGAACCTTGTTTCAAGCGGATTACCTTGATGATTTATTAAAACACAAAAAGCAAAAAATTTCATTGGTTATTTACCTTGAAGTAAGTGAAGAAGAATTATACAATAGAATAAAACACCGCTCTAAGGTTTCAAAGAGAAGTGATGATAATTTTGAGACTGTAAAAAACAGATTAGATGTTTATTATGAACTCACACATCCTCTTATAGCTTATTATACAAATCAAAAAAAACTGGTATCAATTTCAGGAATGGCTCCTGTTGAAGAAGTTTTCTCAAAAATATCTTCTGTAATAGATGATTATCTTATAAAAAAGGAAAAATAATGGCAAGTTCAAATTTTGTAGATTACGTAAAAATATTTTGTCGTTCGGGTAAAGGCGGTGCAGGTTCACATCATTATCTCCGTTCACTGATTAGTCCGCATGGTGGACCTGATGGAGGTGATGGAGGAAGAGGAGCTCATGTCATCTTAAAGGGAAATCAACAACTTTGGACGTTATTGCATTTAAAATACACCAAACATATTCATGCTGAGAACGGTGGGAATGGTGGTAAAAATCTTATGACCGGTGCACAGGGGAAAGATATTTTTATTGAGGTTCCATTAGGAACAGTTGTAAAAGATGCTGAAACTGGAAATGTTGAATTTGAAATTACAGAACATGGACAGGAAACTATAATTATGAAAGGTGGAAGAGGAGGTTTAGGAAATGATCATTTTAAATCATCAACAAATCAAGCTCCCAGCTATGCCCAACCTGGTGAAGAAGGAAAAGAAGCCTGGAAAATTCTTGAATTAAAACTTTTAGCAGATGTTGGATTGGTTGGCTTTCCAAATGCAGGAAAATCAACACTTTTATCTGTAGTTTCCTCAGCAAGACCCGAAATAGCCGATTATCCATTTACAACACTAAAACCTAATCTTGGAATAGTAAAATATTATGAAGACAAATCATTTATTATGGCTGACATTCCAGGAATAATTGAAGGTGCATCGGAAGGTAAAGGATTGGGATTAAGATTTCTGAGACATATTGAAAGAAATTCTATTCTTTTATTTATGGTTCCGGCTGATAGTAATGATATTAAAAAGGACTATAAAATATTAGCCACAGAGCTGAAACGTTATAATCCTGAATTAATGGATAAATCAAGAATTTTGGCAATTACCAAATGTGATTTAGCAGATGAAGAACTTATGAAAGAAATGAAAAAAGAACTTCCAAGAGGCATTCCTCATGTTTTTATTTCTTCTATAACTGGTTTTGGAATAAAAAACCTAAAGGATTTAATATGGAAAAAACTGAATGAAAGCTTATTATAATATAAT
>CAIZXK010000269.1 GCA_903936865.1 uncultured Bacteroidales bacterium
CTAAAGCTCCAAATTTGAAATTACCTTCTAGTAATAATAAAAATTTTGAGATCAGCAAAAGTCTTGGTCAATATTTGGTTATTTACTTTTGAATCTGGAATTCGAAAATTTTCTCATGGAAAATTTTATCGATATAATTATTGGAATACTAATAGATTAGAGATTAATTATCCTAAATGTGGAATTTTAGATTCTGAAAATAATCTTTGGTTTGGAATGCATAATTTCGGGGGTTTTTTATTCAAATACAATCAAAAAAGTTGGCAACAAGTATTGTATGCTAATTTCCCTACAAAAGATGGTTGGTTAAGTATGAATTTTTTGCAACTTGACAATGAAGATAATTTATGGACTGGTACTGGTGAAACAAACTCTGCAATGTTAAAATTCAATGGGGAAGAATGGAAAGCATTTAATGGCAGAGACATTGGCAATTATGAATATACTGTTTATATTCATGAACTTGCAACTGATTCAAAAGGTAATCGTTGGTTTACATCAAATTATGGGTTGTTTAAAAACAATGGGGAAAATTGGGAATTATTTAAGGATAATGAAATAATTAAAGGTAAAAAAAATTGGTATCAATTCTATTATAATTCAATTACAATTGACAATAATGATAATATTTGGATTGGAACATTTAATCGTGGTTTGTTAAAATTTGACGGTTTTACTTGGAAAAGCTATTCAACTAAGAATTCTATAATTCCTTCAAATAAAATTTCTGATCTAGCAATTGACAATAATAATAATATTTGGATTGGCACAGATAGAGGTCTTGCAAAAATTGATGTCAATAGTTCATTTACAATCTATGATAATACAAATTCTATGTTTCCAGAATGTATAATAAGTAAACTGATATTTGATAGTTCGAATAATTTATTGATAGGGACACAAGAAAATGGTGTAATAAAATTTGACGGTCATAATTTTTCTTTCCTTGTTAAATTATCAAATCAGTCAAATGATATTAAATTCTGCGAAACAAATTATTTGAAGAATGTAAAGAGAAAATATGATATATCTCCATATTATATAGGAATCTTAAATATTACAGATATTGCGATTGAAGATAGTACGACAATTTGGATAGGAACAAAAAATTCAGGATTATGTAAAATTAATAATAGTAATTATTATACGTTTAATTCCTCAAATTCAGGATTATTGACGAATTATATTTCATCCATAGCAATTGATCATAAAGGTAATAAATGGATTGGAATATATAGAAAAGGGTTCTCAAAATTTAAATAGCTATAAACATAATGACAATAAGTAAACAAAAGCAAGCCCCACCAAATTTTACTAATCACAAAAAAAATTGGCACATAAAATAAAAATAATGAACATTTTATTTGTTTGTAGTAGAAATAAGTGGCGAAGTAGGACAGCTGAGACAATATTCAAGAACAGTCAAGATTTTAATGCTAAATCTGCAGGCACTGAACCATCTGCACGAATTAAAGTAACATCTAAACGAATTGAATGGGCTGATATAATATTTACAATGGAAAAGAAACACAAACAAAGATTGAGTGAGAATTTTCCAATTGAAATAGAAGGCAAGAAAATTATAATTTTAGATATTCCAGACGAATATAAATATATGGACGAAGAATTAATTGAAGAAATACAATCAAAAGTTGATAACTACTTTGAATTAAATGTCTAAATCAAATTATTAATAAATATGAAATACAAAATAATAATTGCAATTTCATTATTACTTCTTGTAGGAGTATTATATATATATATTAATTATCGTCATCATGAAATTAAATCTAATAAACTTATTTATTCAGATGGATTTGGCGAAATAAAAATTGGCGATGATTATAATAAGGTAAAAAAGTATTGTAAAAGAATGAATTTTAAAGCAATACAGAAAGGCGAATTTGATGATGCTGGATTATATATTTATAAAGATTCTATTGTAATTGTTTTAATAAGGAATAAAAACTATGGAATGCCCCCTTATATTGTTAGAATGATTGAATTTTATTCAGAAGATTTTAAAACGGAAGATGGCATTTGTGTTGGCATGACATTAAAAGACTTACTTAATATATTTCCAGATTCAAAATTTGAAAATGGCATGGATGATCTGCAAATAAGACCAAAAAAATATAATTCATCTTCAAAATCAGATAAATATTATACTGTATTTGAGATCAATATGGAAATAAAAGGTGATGAAGTGAAAAATGAATCAGTAGAAGAATTAAATAAAAATATAAACAATATAGATGCAATCATTGAGAGTATTATAATTTATGATTGGAATTAAACAAGGTTTAGATATAGTACTCCCCAATGTTAGGACAGTAAAAGCAGTAAGTTAAGATTTCATTTACTGCAATATCATTCAGTTTAAATACGGGAAATAACTTTTGGCTTTTTAAATAAGCCAAAAAAGTTATTCTCGTATTTAAGCTGCTGC
>CAIZXK010000270.1 GCA_903936865.1 uncultured Bacteroidales bacterium
ATACCTAAATCTATTTTCTAGGATTGCAGCTAATGTGACAGCTGCAGATGTTTCAATAATCATTTTAGTACTTTCCCAAAACAAGCGCATGGCTTGAATAATTGAATCTTCATTAACTGTAACAATCTGATCTACATAAGTTGATATAATTGGAAAGGTTAGTGAGCCTAATGATGTTCTCAATCCATCAGCAATTGTATTTGGATTAATTGATGGAATAAATTTCTTTGAATAAAATGATCTGAATGCATCATCGGCTTGAGATGGTTCAACCGCAATTACTTTTGTTCCTGAAGAAAAGTAATAGGCTGATAATGAAGTACCACTTAATAATCCGCCTCCACCAACAGGAGCAAGTACAATATCAAGATTATTAATATCATCGAAGAGTTCTTTTGCTGCGGTTGCTTGTCCAGCAATGATTTTATAATTATTATAAGGATGAATTTCAATTGCTCCGGTTTGTTCCATTACTTTTTGCAGCGTATCTTCACGAGCTTGAAGTGTTGGTTTGCAAAATGTTATTTTCCCTCCATAAGCTTTAACTGCTTCAATCTTAACCTTTGATGAATCTTCAGGCATCACAATATATGCTTCAATATTTCTTAAAGAAGCAGCTCTGGCTAATGCTTGAGCGTGATTACCAGAAGAATGTGTTGCCACTCCATTTCCAATTTCATGCTCATTCAATGAGAAAACAGCATTCACTGCACCTCTCGTTTTAAAAGCACCAACCTTTTGTAAATTTTCACATTTAAAAAAAAGAGACGTTTCAAATATTTTATTAATCCGCTCTGATGTAATAACAGGAGTATGATGAATATACGGACTTATTCTTTTGGCAGCTTCTATAATGATTTCTTTATCAGGTATCATTTCTATATAATTGTTTCAATTATTCTATCACATGCTGTATCCAAAAGTCTGTAAACCAATTCAAAACCATCTTTATCTCCATAATATGGATCCGGAACTGAATAATTAAGTTTCGGATTAACGGTATTCATTATATAATCAGTTTTAGCCATATCATTTTCACTTCTGGAAAAGGATTTTATAAAATGATAATTATTTTCATCCATAATATATATATGGTCAAAATAATCAAAATCAGACACTTTAAATAATTGTGCCCGCTTTTCACTAATATCGATATTATATTTTTTCATTACTGACTGTGCACGATTATCAGGAGAATCTCCAACATGAAACTACTCAAAGCCAGCAGATTCAACTATAATATGTTTGATATTTGCTTTAGTTAGCTTATGCCTTAAAATACCTTCAGCCATAGGTGAACGACATATATTTCCGTGACAGACAATTAGTATTTTCATTCTATATTAATAAAAAATAAATGTAGATTTATTAAAGCCTGCATTTATCAATAATAATGATTATATTAAAATTAACTTTTTTATAATTTTATCTTTTTTTCGAGTTCATCTACACTATTTTTGTATTTTTTATCAGTATCATAAAGATTAGAAACCGTTCTGCATGCATGCAAAACTGTTGCATGATCCTTATTACCACATTGCAATCCAATTGCTGCCAAGGACGACTTGGTTAATTTTTTCGAAAAATACATAGCTAACTGACGAGCCTGAACTACATCTCTTTTTCTTGTTTTCGAACTTATTCTATCAACAGTGATTCCAAAATGATCACAAACTATTTTTTGAATAAAATCAATAGAAATCTCTCGGGATGAATTCTTTACGAATTTGTCTATCATTTGACGTGCAAGATCCAGCGTTATAATTTTTTTATTTAGTGAGGACTGAGCCAATAATGAAATTAATGCACCTTCCAGTTCCCTGATATTCGTATTAATGCTATAAGCCAAATATTCAATAACTTCATCAGACATATCAATGCCATCATTATATAATCTTTTCTGTAAGATAGCCATTCTAGTTTCAATAGCAGGAATCTGTAAATCAGCAGATAAACCCCATTTAAATCTTGAAATCAGTCTGGGTTCCATACCTGTCATTTCAACTGGAGCTTTATCTGAAGTTATTACAATTTGTTTCCCCTTTTGATGCAAAAAATTAAAAATATGAAAGAAAATATCCTGAGTTTTTTCTTTGCCAGATAAAAACTGAATATCATCAATAATTAAAACATCAATCATTTGATAGAAATGAATAAAATCATTTTGATTATTATTCCGTATCGAATCAATATATTGTTGAGCAAATTGCTCAGCTGTAACGTAAAGAACTGTTTTGTCAGGGAAATTATTTTTAACCTGAATCCCAATTGCGTGAGATAAATGTGTTTTACCTAAACCAACTGCACTATATAATAGTAATGGATTAAAAGCAGTTTTCCCAGGATTTTCAGCAACTGCATAACCTGCTGATCTAGCTAATCGATTACAATCACCTTCAACAAAATTATCGAATGAATAATGATCAATTAGTTGTGAATGAATCTTTATTTTTTTTAATCCTGGAATTATAAAAGGATTTGGGATATCTTTGGATGAACTTTTATTTATATCTATTGGCATACTTACAGCTTGATTTTGAACAGCTTTGCGATTTGCTGTTGGAACATTAATAGTAAAAGGTGCATTTCCAAATGAAGAATTATCCATTATAATACTGTATTCTAATCTACCTTTTGCACCTAATTCTTTATTTATTGTTTTTTTCAATAAGCCAATATAGTGCTCCTCAAGCCATTCGTAAAAAAATTGACTTGGAACCTGAATAGTTAGTACACTATTTTCAAGCTTAACAGGTTTTATTGGTTCAAACCAGGTTTTGAAACTTTGGCTGTTGCCCAAATTATCCTTAATAATTGATAAACAATTATCCCAAACTTCTTTATAATGTTTTTCCATTGTCAACATTAATACTTTGTTTTTATTAGTTATTTGTTGTAGTATTTAAATTTCAATTCATTGTAAAAAAAATGAATAAAAAAATAAAAAGGAAGATTATTTTTCAACAAAATTGATCAAAAAAAAGTTAGAAAAAAAATATAAAATCTCTTGTTTATTACTTTCTTTTTTTGTATATGCTCTTTATATGATTTTTTGTTTGATAATTATGTCTATTTATAGTATTCCACACAAAATGAATAAAATAAATATTAAACTAAAACTCATTTTTAATTTTACAATATTAATAAAAAAAAACAT
>CAIZXK010000271.1 GCA_903936865.1 uncultured Bacteroidales bacterium
CTGAATGATGCTATCTTTGTGCCTTTTAATGTTCCACCCGACTTTACATATTCTGAAGTAAACCAAAAAGTTTGATCATCAGTAGGATCAACTGATAAAAGTGCATAATCGCCCCAGCGGTTATAGGTTGTTTGGGAAACTGTTCCTGTTTGAATTATTTCTTCGGGAATATCCATAATACCTGTTGCATTGGTATAAGCAGAAGCTGATTGTCCGCAATAACGAATACCGGGATAAACGGAAGAACTGGCAATGGAATAGGCCAGACCAATTTTTCCACTTCCATTCAGCATAATACTTCCCATCCAGCGGGAGTTAGCATCGGGGGCATAAGTTCCTGATTGACGCACACTCCAGCTTCCGGTTGTTTTCCTTAATTCGTACCAGCGTATTCCGGCCTGATTGCTACCATTAACATCCACTGTATGACAACAAACTATGGTTTGATAAGTACCAAAATTACGGTATTGAGGTGCATTCATAATTACTTGCGGTACGCCATCCAATTTTTGCGTTCCGGGTTGGGTTATGTCATCCCAGTTGGCATCAAACTGGCTATCGAATGCTGTTACTGCAATTTGTTGCGATCTTACAAATGTTGAATTTGCGGGAGTTGTCCAGTTAACTGCCAATTCATATATCCATAGCTGATCGCTACCTCCGCCAACAGCATCATCATTAAAGGCAATAAATAAACCGGGAGTGCCTGCAGGTGCAAAAGCTCCATCGTTATCAAGCGGCGGAACACATAAAAATCCGGTTGAAGGTCGCCAGGCATTATCGAAGGCAACCATCTTGGGGCTTGCTCCGCCAATCAGCATCTGCGAACGCTCAAAAACATAAATATCATTGCCCGAACTGGTATTTGCACCCATATAATACCCATCCTGCCACACCCCTATTTTTTCATAATCAGGAGTATCGGCAACATCAAAAGAATAGGCATACCATGAACCGGTAGGATCACTTGATGAAGAAACTGCAACAAGCATCAAATCATTTGTTCCACATAATGAAAATTCAACAGCTATCCATCTTTGTGCCTGTTCATCGTATTGCACCAACGGATCCCCATCATTGCAACTTGTTCCGGAAACTCCATTGAATAACAGATTCATATTGGTTGGACCAGCAAGTAAGGTTCCGCTTTTATTATAAATAGCATAAGTTGTATTTACAGTTTGCATATAATGATTAGGCCCTACTGTTCCGTTGCAATCTGGAGGGAAGGATGAAGTTGTTTGCCCCTCAAAATTTACCAGCGGTGCTTTGGATAAGGATGTTTCGCCCATTGTTTTTTGCCAGATTGCATCGCTTCCTTTAGGTAAAGCAGTAGCAGCAAAAGGATATTCACGTGGCTTAATTACCTTGCGGGCAGCTTTTTTAAAAGCTTTATCCTTCATAAATTCAACTTCTTCGGGTGTTAATGAAGGAAGATTCCTCAATGGAGGTGTTTCTCCCAGGAATACACCATGCCCTACTATTCTGGGTTGAATAGAATGATCTTGTGCATTAAGAATTGATGTAATCAATAGTAGCAGGGAGATGAGTAGTAGTTTAATTACTTTCATTTTTTTTAAATAAATTGTTAGAGTTTTTATTAAAATATAGTTGCATCTTACTGATTACCCATTTAATCAAAAAATTATCAACCTGATTTGCAGATAATTTTCAGTATTAAATAGCTATTACAAAGTATGCAAATACCTCTTTTGCAATTTACAAAATGATTTATTTTGCAAAAGGGGTTCAAAATTAATAAATTTTCCAATATCTACAGCATTGATTTGTTTAATTTTATGTAAAGTAATGCTCGATTTAACAAAGTAATTAAGAATTCTATCCAAAAGGATATGCTTAAACATTAATGTTTACAGTATTTTTGAGAAAACAGACCTAACTATAATTATAATTTTTATCTTTGTTCCTTTAATTTAGTTAATTTTACTTTTCAATAGAATAAACAAAATGAAAATAGCTGTTTTTCCCGGATCTTTTGATCCTATTACTGTTGGACACGAATCAATTATAAAACGTGCCGTACCTATGTTCGACAAAATAATAGTTGCCATAGGAAAAAATGCCGACAAGTCTGGTTATTATCCATTAGAAAAAAGAGTTGAATGGATTAAAACAGTCTTTAAGGATTTCGCAACGGTAGAAGTTGCCGAATACAGTGGATTAACCATTGATTTTTGCAAGCAGGTAAATGCAAAATACCTGCTCAGGGGCTTGCGTACTTCTGCCGATTTTGAATTTGAACGCAAAGTAGGTCAGGTTAATAAACAATTATATCCCGAAATTGAAACCATTTTCTTGCTTTCGCTACCCGAACATACCTCCCTTTCATCATCCATCATCCGCGAAATAGAAAGCAATGGTGGCGATGCAACGCAATTTGTGCCAAAAGGTGTTAATATTAAAAACTTATAAAAATATTCAATTTGTTTTATTGAATTTTGAAAATATTCCCAAAAATTCTAACTCGAAGCCATTATATTGTTTACATTTGTGGCTTCGATCAATATTATTATGAATTAAAAGATTATACAACCATGAGAGAAATAAAAAATTATCAGGAGCAACATTTCAGAGCTTGCAAAAAAATACCTTCATCCTATCGGAATCCGATTATTTTCTTCAATTTTATAGCTGAAAC
>CAIZXK010000272.1 GCA_903936865.1 uncultured Bacteroidales bacterium
ATTCTCAATTTTGGATATGCTTCAGCTTCAAATTGAAAACCATTATAGTTAATACTTGAACTATCAGAGTTTATTTTAATATTTCCACTGTAAATTCTTCCAACAAATGTACCCCAGGATGATTTGTTGGTGTATGAAAATGAGTAAAGAGACCACCTCCGTTTATAAGGTTCATCATACCATTCGTGAGCATATTCACCTTGAATTTTATCATTTTGAAATATAAATCTTTCATCGTCAAGCAATTTTATAACTTCTTCATTTGCAGAATCTTTAGCTTTAACAATCATTAATTGATTATATGCTTCGTCTGTATTGCCCTTATCTAGATAAATTTTGGCTTTCCTGATTATAAAATTCTTTTCTTTGGGATTATATTTTAATCCATAATTACAATAATAAATAGCTGAATCCGGATTTTTATCCCAAACCTCAACATCAATCAGTCCTTCAACGGCCTCTTTATAACCAGGTTTTTTTATTAAAACCTGATTATAAATATAACGTGCTGAATCGTAATCATTATCCCAGGCATGAGTTCTTGCAATCAATAATTTTGCATCCATAAAATCAGGCTTTTTAGCCAAAATTTGATAAAGCAATATTCTCGCTGTGTCTCTTTGACCTTCAAAAGCATAGGACTGTGCAATTTCAAATTTTTTTTCTATATTTAAAGTGTCTTGTGCCGTAGAACTTAATTGCAATAGAAAAATTAAAAAAAATATAACGATTAAGTAATTTCTTTTCATTTTAAAATCTAATATTTAATCAATATTAAATAAGATAATAACCTATTTAACAAAAACTATTTGTTCATTAACAGTTTTTTTGCTCTTATAGTTAATTCATTAACACTAAATGGTTTAACCATGTAATCATCAGCTCCCAACTCAAATGCTTTTAAAACAGTTTCTTCTAATCCAATTTTAGATAAAACCATAATTGGTAAATTCCTTTTTAATTCATTTTTTATTAGATTTACCAACTCTAATCCATTAAAAAATGGCATCAGCAAATCGGTTATTACCAATTCTATATTTGAATCTGATTTGATAATATCAGATGCATCACGACCATTTGTGGCAACAATAACATCATAACCATCACGCTTGAGTTTAAACTCAATTGCTTTTAACATTAAAACTTCGTCGTCGCATACTAAAATCTTCATTGTATCAGTTTTTTAAATTGTAATATTAGATAGCTTTTCCAAGGCTATTTTGCAGTTTATTTCAATATTTATTATTTTGTCTTCAATAAGGTCAGCAAAAACCTTTTTTACAGCATATTCTTCAATGGAATCAACTTCTTCTATTATTGTTTTTAATCCAAAAAAAGCTAATTGAGGACTAAATTTATGAGCATTATATCTAAGTTTTTCCCAATCATTCTTTTTAAAACCTTCTTTCATGTTCTCAATAAAATCAGGAGCGTTTTTAACAAATAAATCAATCATTTCCCGAACAAAGGTATTATCTCCGTCTGCAAACTCATATAAATAATCAAGTTGCAATTCTTTGTCAACATTAAACTTTTTGGATTCTTTTTCTTTAACAATTAAATCAATTGCTTTAATATATTGATTTAATTTATTTTCCAAAACATTTAAATCTATCGGTTTCATTAAACAATCATTAAAACCAACTTTGTTTAAATTTCCAAAATAGTCATCTTCATGATGTCCTGTTAATGCAATAATTGGTATTTCCTGCTTTTGACCTGTAAAATCAGCCCTGATATGTCTAACAGCTTCAATACCATCCATCACAGGCATTTCTATATCCATAAGAACAATATCAAAATCTTGTTTTTTTAACTCTTCCAAAGCTTTTTGTCCATTATCGCAAACAACAAATTCGTAGTTTAGTTTTTTTAAAAAACGTTGCAATAACAAGTAATTAAACATGTAATCTTCTGCTATCAATACTTTTGGCATAACATTTAAATTTAAAATTTATTTTGTAAAAATAGTTAAATTTTCTTTAACTATCAAAGTTTTTGAACTTATTTACAAAAGACTAAACAAATTTAAGTAACAATAATAATACCAAAGATATAATTATTATAAAATCAATGTGTTATAAAAAGAATAGTTTTCCTTATTTTAAGCTTTTTATAATATTATGAGCCTTTTTGGGACATTTGTAAGGATTACAACTAAAATTAATAGACAAGCTTTTTTAAAAAGTACCGTCTAGTTTGATTTTTGACATAACGTTTGAATATCTATTGTTAAATTCATTGCAAATTAAAGCTTTGCAATTTTATAATCTATGTTTTATAACAATTTATACGAGATTATAAATTGATATGTTAGAAAAGCCTGAATATTAAAAAAATAGACAGACCGCTTAACGTAAAAGTTTAATGGATTCTAAAAGTTTTAGCATCGAGCCGATAGTTATATCAGCTTTTGGATAGTCTTTTTTTTCTTTTTTTTCATCAAAAAGAATGGTTTTCATACCTGTATCTTTTGCCCCAACGATATCTTTATCATACATATTTCCAATCATTATGCATTCTTTAGGGAGTTGATTGATTGATTTTGCAATTGAATTGAAAAATCTGACATCAGGTTTTGAATAACCTAAGTCTTTTGATGAAAAAAAATGATGAAAATATTTTTTAATATCTACTCGTTCCAATGCTTTTATCATAGCTTCAGTATCACTTTGTCCTGCATTAGTTGCAATTACCATTATATATTCTTTTTCAAGGATTTGAAGTGCAGGTATTATCCCAGGGATTATTTCTACATGTTCCCATTTAAACATGGGTGTTTTCAATTCCGGATAATCTCTCATAACTGTATCTCCCCAATCAAAAATTATTGCTTTTATCATTGTCTTTTTATTACAAAAATATCAATCATTTAGAATATTACAAAGATTTTTATTAATTATTTTTTGTAAACAAGTAACAATCTATCGTTAAACGTTTATAAGATGCAGATATTTAGAACTTTGACAAAGTTGTATTTATAAATATAATATACAGATAGTCAAACAATTAATCTTTTCATGGAATAAACTTTGTCAAAGTTTAACGAACTATTGTCTAAAATATTTGATAAAAAATTAACAAAGCATATTTGATTATTAGAGAATTAAACTTAAATTTGCAACTTCTTTTAGAAAAAATGAAATTACATTAAATCAACGATTTATAAATAAATGGAGGATATCTCAATGTCTAAAGAACAAAATCAAAAGTATGTCTATTATTTCGGCAACAAATTAGCCGATGGAAAAGCAGACATGAAAAATTTATTGGGTGGAAAAGGTGCTAACTTAGCAGAAATGTGCTTGTTAGGTTTACCGGTGCCAGCCGGGTTTACAATTACAACAGAATGTTGTACTGCATATTACGAAAATGATTGCCAGTTACCCGCTTCATTAACTGAAGAAGTATGGTCTTCGATGAAAAAAGTAGAAGAAGCAATGGGTATGAAATATGGTGATACCGAAAATCCATTATTATTATCTTGTCGTTCAGGTGCCCGCAGCTCTATGCCAGGTATGATGGACACTGTTTTAAACATAGGTTTAAGTTCAAAAACGATTCCTGCTTTATTGAAAAAAACTAATAATCCACGCTTCGTTTGGGATTCATATCGTCGTTTAATCATGATGTATGCTGACGTAGTTATGGAAAAAGCAGAAGGTATGGAACCTGCTGATGGTAAGGGTATTCGTAAATCATTAGAAGAAATGATGGATGCCTTCAAAAATAGTAAAGGATACAAATCTGATACTGATTTAACTGCTGAAGATTTACAATTCTTAGCAGAAGAATTTAAAAAATCTGTAAAAAAATCATTGGGGCAAGAATTCCCAGATGATGCCGAAGCTCAATTATTTGGTGGAATCAAAGCAGTTTTCAAAAGCTGGAATGGTAAAAAAGCAGTTTCTTACCGCCGTATTGAAGGTATTCCTGATGAATGGGGTACAGCTGTTAATGTGCAGGCAATGGTATTTGGTAATATGGGCGATACTTCTGCAACTGGCGTTGCTTTTACCCGTAATCCAGCTACAGGAGAAAATTTCTTTTATGGCGAATGGTTAATAAATGCTCAGGGCGAAGATGTTGTTGCTGGTATTCGTACACCAAGTCCATTAAATGACGATACTAAAAACGAACAGAACAAACACTTGCACAGTATGCAGGAAATCTGGGCTGATTCATATACCGAATTATTCGAAATCCGTAACCGTCTGGAAGATGCTTTCAAAGATATGTTGGATATCGAATTTACTATTCAGGAAGGAAAATTATACATGTTGCAGTGCCGCGTTGGTAAACGTACCGGAACCGCTGCATTAAACATGGCTATGGATATGCTGGCTGAAGGCCGTATCGACGAAAAAACTGCTGTTTTACGTTTGGATCCTGCACAGTTAGACGAATTATTACACCCTATTATTAATCCTGCCATGTTAAAAGGTGCTCAGCCTTTTGTAAAAGGTTTACCTGCCGGTCCTGGTGCTGCTGTTGGTAAAGTGGTTTTTACTGCTGAAGATGCTGTTGAATGGCAACGTAAAGGCGAAAAAGTATTATTGGTTCGCGAAGAAACCAATCCTGAAGACGTTGAAGGTATGCGTGCTGCTGATGGTATTTTGACCGCTCGTGGTGGTATGACTTCTCACGCTGCACTTGTTGCCCGTGGTTGGGGAAAATGCTGTATTGTTGGTGCAGGCGCTCTTCATGTTGATGTTGATGGCAAAAAAGCAACTGTTAAAGAAACCGGTGTTGTTATTAAAGAAGGTGATGTATTGACTTTAGACGGAACCAAAGGTTATGCTTACTTAGGAACTATGGAATTAATGGATGCTACTGAAAATCCACGTTTCCAGCAATTCATGGGATTAGCTGATAAATTCCGTACCATGGGTGTTCGCACCAATGCGGATACTCCTGCTGATGCAACTATTGCACGAAGTTTTGGAGCCGAAGGTATTGGTTTATTCCGTACCGAACACATGTTCTATGGTAAAGGAACTGAAAACGCTTTATTCTTATTGCGTAAAATGATTTTAAGTGAAGGTGAAGCTGAACGCCGCAATGCATTGGATGAGCTTTCTGCTTATGTAAAAAGAGATTATAAAGGTACACTTGCAGCAATGGATACATTGCCTGTTACTTTCCGTTTACTGGATCCACCATTGCATGAATTTGTTCCTCAGGGAGCGGAAAATCAGGCAGAACTTGCAGCTGCATTGGGCATTAGTGCCGAAGCTATTGCCAAACGTGGCGAAGCTTTACACGAATCGAATCCAATTATGGGACATCGTGGTGTACGTTTGGGTATCACTTATCCTGAAGTTACAGAAATGCAGATCCGTGCTTTGTTTGAAGCAACTGTTGAGTTAATTAAAGAAGGTAAAACTCCAAAACCTGAAATCATGGTTCCTGTAACTTGCGATGTTACTGAGCTGGACTTTACCAAACTAATCGTTGACAAAGTGTATGCAGAAGTTTGTTCTAAATTTGGTGTTGCAAAAATTGACTATTTATATGGCACTATGATTGAAATTCCACGTGCTTGCTTACTGGCAAACAAAATGGCTAAAACTGCTCAGTTCTTCTCATTTGGGACTAACGACTTAACTCAAATGACCTTTGGATTTAGCCGCGACGATACCGGTGCATTTATGCAGGATTATTTAGATAACAAAATTTTAGCTGCCGATCCTTTCCAGACTATTGATCAGGAAGGTGTTGGACAACTGATAGAAATGGCTGTAACCAAAGGACGTGGTGTTCGTTCTGACCTTAAAGTTGGTATTTGCGGCGAGCAAGGCGGAGATCCTGCATCAGTAGAATTCTGCTTCCGCAATGGGTTGAGCTATGTTAGCTGTTCTCCATTCCGCGTGCCTATCGCAAGATTGGCTGCTGCTCAGGCTGCTATTAAAGCAGGTAAAAAGTAAGAAGTCGGAAGACCGAAGACGGAAGTTGAAGGTCTGGACGTATATATTAAAAACCCCCGATAGTTTGATACTATCGGGGGTTTTTATATGCTTTCAACTAAACTGTAAATTGTTCTGAGATTTCGTCTGATATGATATTTTCAATTTCGTATAGTTTAAAATTATCGGACTTTTTATAAACCAAAAGCAACTCCTAGATTATAATAATAACCATAGCTCTTTACCTTGGGTGTAAAACTGATAGGTGTTTGACTATTTGGTTCAACACAGTCTTTTCTTGAAACATCAATATTAAAGGGTTCTCCTTCATAAGGAGTTATTCTAATATCCATCAGACCAAGATATGCACCACCCAAGCCAAACTGTGAGAATAATGAAATTTTCTTATTTAGCCTGCAACTTCCGAAAACTCCAAGCTGATAGCAAACTCCATACAGATTAGCATGCATTTTGTCGCCATCAAAGATTTTGCCATTGCCCATCAAAACATAACTTCCATTTGTAGTAACTTCACCCAGACCAATATAGGTATAAGCAAAACCAGCCTTAACTGTTGGGCCAAATGTAAATATTTTGCTTTCAACAATATTAAATGCAGGTCCTAATAAAAATAGAAAATTAAAAGCTTTTCCAAAACTAAATTGCATATCTGCCATAAAATTAAGGTGTTTTATCATCGGAACGCTCGCACCCAGATTAAACCCCCAGTTTTGTTGAGATAATTTCTGGTCGCCAAGTGGAATATGTGCTCTGTAGCCGTAATTATCAATAATATCAAATGAATTGAAATTATAGGCAGTATTTGGTGGAGTTTGAATAATCCCGATAAAAGGATAAGCTTTGTCCTTTTTATTTTGTGCATTTACTTCAAGTATCAGAAAACATGCAATTAAGAGAATTAAAACCTTTTTCATTTATATAAGCATTAAAATTAAACCTATTTTTATTTACTGCAAATATACTATTTTTATCGAAAAAAAGCGGACTAGTTTGTTTTGCAGATTTCATAAATTAAATATAAATCCGCGTTAGTTTGATTTTATCGGGGATTTTGTTTGTGTTGGTTTCAGTGAACCTGACAAATTGAAGAATAATAAACTTTTTTGATAATAGATTTCATGCTTATTATTTTCGCTTATTGCCAAATGTTACTATAAAAAATGGCAGAGGAAATACACCAAATTTATTTATAATAAAATTATTTAAACCAAAACTGATTGTTCTTTTTTGTGACAGATGCTTTAATCCTATGTTTAGCATGCCTCCATTTTCGAAGTAA
The DNA here is from genome assembly GCA_903936865.1 of uncultured Bacteroidales bacterium. Lineage (GTDB taxonomy): Bacteria > Bacteroidota > Bacteroidia > Bacteroidales > JACABE01 > JACABE01. The sequence continues at coordinate 7,207 of CAIZXK010000272.1, forward strand.
ATGTATTCGGATAAAAAACGCCATTTTTCAGCTGTTTTTAATTGGAAAAAGATTGAATAAACTTGTGTTTTTACATTGGTTACATCAAAAAAACCATAGGCTAAATTCATACCAATGTAATTGTCTTTGTTTCCGTAATTAAAACTAAAAACCGGTAATACTGAGTTGTATTCTGTTAATCGTGTTTCGGTAATGGTATATACAAATCCCAAACCTGCATGGATTTTTGGGGATAGATTAAAATTATATTGTGGCAATATGGCAAAAGTTGGTGTTTTGCTGCTTCCGCTTATGGTTTTTACTGTGGAATACAGATCTATTACGGCATTTATATTGATATTACGGGTAATACCATAACCAAATGAATTAAATAATATATCGGAATTGCGGTAATAGAAATTGCCTTTGCCCATAGCGTTTCCATTGGGTACTATAATATTTACACATGAAGAGGGGTCATGTGCTTTCTTTATTGCTGTTGTATCCGAATTAAATGAATTCTGGGAATTGAGTTTGGCTAAATATAGTATAAGAAGCAGTGTTAAACTTATTCTGATTTTCATTTTCAATTTTTTTATACAAAATTATTATAAAAATTGATGTGGTGATATTTATTTCTATTATTTTTGATAAAGCAGAATTTACTTGGCGAATTACAGCAATCTATTCAATTATCAGTAGTTTATTCCATTTTAATTATTTTCATTTCAATACGTCGGTTTAAGGAATGTGCTGCCTTTTTTGTACAATAATCATGAATAGAATTTATAAAATTTTCATCTAACACTGTATTTTGCAAAAAGGTAATAGGATTAAGACAGTTGGTATAGTGGTTATTGTTGAGAGTAAAAGTAGTTTTTTTATAAATTATTCTGGGTCGTCTGCTTCCATAGCCAACTGCAAATAATCTTTCTGAGCTAATTCCTTTATCAATAAGAATAGCTCTTACAGAATTAGCTCTCCAATAGGATAAAGTATCATTTGTAAATGGGATGGTGATATTGTCGGTATGGCAATCAATTTCAATAATTAATTTTGGATTTTTTATTAAAAAGCTAACTATTGAGTCTAATGATTCTGGGTTATGAACTAAACCATCTGGTGGTCCGGAAAGTTCAAACAAAATATTATCTATAATGAATGTCTTATCTACCCATAATGTTGTGTCAGACAACGCATAATATTTGGCTGTGTCCGACTGTCCAAAAAGAATACTTGACAGAGAAGAAATAAATAGTATTATCAAGAGTTTCTTCATTTTTTTTAAATTATGTACAATTTATATCCTGCTTTACTTTTGTGGTGAGTTATTTATTGGTTATAAATAGACTGCAACAACTTTTGGTAATTTACCGCAAATATACTATATTTGTAATTAAAAAACCCAGCAGGGTTACCAAAACCTGACCGGGTTGTATTTTTGTACATATTTTTCTTTTAAATCATGTAACTGCTTTTGTTTAAACGTTGAGGATTTATTTGCCAAAAATATTTATTAGTTCTTAATGTATGGGATGCTTTGGCCTTTTGTCGAAAATCAATCTTTGTTCATCGTTTAGTATTTTCCTGATATCCATATCATGAGCCATCTGCATTTTGGCAATCTTGATTTTCAAAACACCAATTTCATCCATGAGTGCATAAATGGATTTCATGTCAGGATCTTTCAACGTTGTTAGTGTGTTTAGTCTTGCATCCTTTTCTCTTATCTCATTTTCAATGGGAAGTATGTTTTGTCCCAAGCTAATCTGTAGTTTTCTGATGCCTTCGTTTTGTTCTTTGCTCAGGTTTGGTATTCCTGGCAAAACCGGCGGTGGTGGTGGAGGTGTAGGTTGTTGAATTCCTTCGGGTGGTAATGGTTTATTCATTTCTTTTACCGGTTTTTCGGGTCTGTTGTTTTCAAGCTGAGCTGATAATGTGAAACTGATTCCTGTGAGTAAAGCAAACAGGATAATTGCTGTTCTGATTGTTTTCATTGTTATTATTTATTAAATGATTATATA
>CAIZXK010000273.1 GCA_903936865.1 uncultured Bacteroidales bacterium
GCGTATTTCTGAGTTTTTCAACACCGGGAATTGTAACATCAATAATCATTTTATATCCGGCTATACTCATAGCAGTTGGAAAGGTGTCGTTTGATGATTGTGATTTGTTTACATCATCGTTGGGATGTATTATCGTTTTTTCACCCAAAACACCACCATTAATAACATGCGCTCTATTGGCAATTACCTCATTAAGATTCATGTTACTTTGTGTTCCTGATCCGGTTTGCCAGATTACCAGCGGAAATTGATCATCAAGTTTGCCCTCAAGTATTTCATCACAAACCCTGGCAATTAAATCACATTTTTCTTTTGGCAATACCCCAAGTTCATAATTTGTTAAAGCAGCCGCTTTCTTTAAAATTGCAAAAGCCCATATAATTTCTTTAGGCATGGAAGCAGAATCGCCAATTTTAAAATTTTCGACAGAACGCTGGGTTTGAGCCCCCCAATATTTGTCGGCAGCAACTTCAATTGGGCCCATGGTGTCTTTCTCAGTTCTTGTTTTCATTTTCTCCTTTGTTTTAATTTGTTATAGTTATAATAAAAATGTTTCCAGATTTTCAATTGGGTCGCCAATAACGGCACTATATTTCTTTTCAACAATCGGACGTTGAATAAGGTTAGGAAATTCAACCAGTATTTTCACCCATTCTTCTTCATTAAAATTTTTACCCTTGAAACGTTTTTTATAAATATCTTCCTGCACTCTGATAATATATTGAGGTTTTACATGTAATTTTGCCAGTAAATGACTTAGCTGTTCTTCGGTTAATGGATTTTTAATGTATTCAATAACTTCAACATCAAGGCCTTTTTCCCTGATAAATTCCAATCCGGCTCTCGATTTTTTGCAACGCGGATTATGATAAATTTTTAGCATAGTATATTTTTTAATTAGAGTATGTGCCAAGAAATGAAATCACAGCTTTAAGCACATTTAAAAATCAGACTGTAAAAATATAATATTTTAAGGTAAATTTGCAAAAAATAACAAAAAATATGTCCTGGATTTATTTATTGATTGCTGGCGTTTTTGAAACTGCCTGGGCTATAGGCCTGAAATACACTGAAGGATTTACAAAACTATATCCTTCTTTATGGACTGCAGCATCTATGATATTGAGTTTATATTTTCTATCGCTTTCGCTTAAAACATTGCCAATAGGTACAGCCTATGCAGTATGGACCGGCATTGGTGCTTTAGGTGCCTTTATATTTGGCATTGTTTTATTTAAGGAACCCATTGAATTCTGGAGAATATTTTTTATAAGTCTACTGATTATTTCACTTGTGGGGTTGAAAAGTACATCGGGGATGTAGTTATCGGTTAATCTGCTGGTAAGTCTTTAGAAACATTTTCAGCCTAACAAACCTATTAAGTAAATAAATCCGGTAATTATCTCTTTACGAACTTTTTTGTTTTGAAGTTCTGTAATGTAAATTCATAAAACATCAGCTATTGTTTCTTCTATCTTTAATAAACAACACCTTAAAAGATTAAATATTGGAAGTTATGAATTTAGTTCCTTATGAATTCAAGTTATTTTTATGAATTTAATTTCCCCATAGTGCTTGTGCAAAATATCAGGTAACCACTCTGTTTTATTGATTTGTTTTATAATGAATTCAGGACTACTATAATTTCCTCTGCAAATCTTGCTATTTTAATCTCTGCAAATCCTTTAATCTGAAAAAAATCTTCTGGTTTTTCGGGCTTAATTTTGCTTATTGTCATTAATTCGGTATTATGGCAAATCAAAAATGGCGGAATTTTCAATTCGCTTGATTTATCTATTCTCCATTGCTTTAACGCTTCATATATTAGTTTTTCCTGTTCATCCAATTCGCTATCATCATAAATTGTAGATTTATCAGGTAAATTATTTCTGACAGATAATTCAATATAATAAACCAAAATTGACCAATAATTTACAGGCGTTGCTGAAACAAATTGATTTGAAATCTTTTTTACATTTACAGATTGCATAAATGTATTGATTTTTTCCTGATCTATATCCATTTTCTCTTTGTCCAACCGGATATGAAAAATTTTTAATTGCATAATTTTTAATTTATTAAATAATTAAAAGCCATACCCATTGTTAGGTTCATTACAAGGAATTCTTCTGCGTTTTTTATACTTTGTACCATAATTATATTTATTACTTCCCCAACCCATTAATTTACATAATGATTTATTAAAAAAATAGGAAATGCCAATTTCATGAGAACCACCTGTAGAAGTATTATCAATGCCGGAAACTGTTATGTCATAGCAATAATAAAATTTCATTAAGTCGAAAGTGCTTTTGTTATGTACAAAAAACTTGCTGTTAAAACCTGCAACAAATGAGACAGTTGAAATATCACCTATATGCCCCCATCCACCAATAAAAAAAGATTCATTTAAAGTGTAGTTAAATCCAATTAATAAATTGCCTTGAGGATAGTCTAAATTAAATTCATATACAATACCCGGAGATATTAAATTTGATGCATCTCTGTTGGTTGCAATATTCATATTACCACTTAAAACTATCTTTGTTGGAATTTTACTTTCTTTACCTAAAAAAGAATTGTTTTGAGAAACCAAATGATTTATTGATGCTCCAAGCTTATAATCATAATTACTATTAAAAATTCCTTTTCGGGGACCATCACCACCTTTAAAAACTAAACCAAATGAAATATCAGGAAAGATAGTGTTTTTATCTGTTAAGTATTTAAATTCAGTGTTTGGAGTATATCCATTAATCGCATCATATTGGTCGGAAAAGATAAAGTTTGAAAAATCAGCAGTTTGTTGAATAATACTGATATTTGTACCAAATTGAATAAAACTATTTTCCTTTAAAAATTTTCTGATTGAGAGCATAAAGCTTGCTCCTGTATTATTTAAATATCCCATTCCTTCTACATCCCGAAAAGCCGAAATTCCAATTCCACCCAAACCATTTATACATGATAAATCGGAGTCGAAATTAAAATATTCAGTTTCAAATTTGCCTGGAATTTTTACCCATTGTCTTCTGTATGTCAGATTAGCCATCATACCCCCATGTATTCCAACAAATGCAGGATTATAATATGTTTGATTATTATAAAATTGAGAAAAACTCGGATCCTGACTATAAGCATTAATTCCTGTAAGAATGGAAATAATTATAATAAAAATTTTTATAGTTTTCATGTCTTATCGTATTAATGTTACTGTTCCATAATTTCTTACTACACCATCCTGTTCCATCCCTCGCCATACGGATCCGTCAATAAACTTTGCTTTTATTTTCCATACATATACATCCATTGGCATTTGAATTCCATTATAGGTTCCATCCCAGCCATTAGCAGGTTTAGTATCCTTAAGTTCTGATGTTCTGTATAATAATTTTCCCCATGAATCATAAATCTCCATTTCATATTCTGCTAAATTTATTCCTGTTGCTATAAATATTGAAACAATAGGACTTATATCATCCGGAGCAAATGCATTTGGAACAAATAATCTCCATTGTTCTTTCAATTCTATTGAAATAGTTGTATCTGATGGACAATTGTATTGATTGTTTGCTTCCAGTGTAACATGATATATTCCAATTCTTGGAAATGAATGATTAGGTTCAAAAAGTATGGAATTGCTTCCATCTCCAAAATCCCAATTCCAAAAGGTTGAGTTAATAGATGTATTCGTAAAATCTACTCTCCATTGATCAGGATATGGTTTTGCATTTTGTATATAAGTAAAATTAGCTTGTGCTGTTGGATTTATTATTACAAATTTAGTTAATGTATCCTGACAAAGATTTGCAGTTGATGTTGTTAACAGAACAGAGTATAATAATGGAGAAGCTGTATAGTTTACAGGAAATCCAAATGTTGGAGTTATGGCAGTAGGATTGGAAATACTTACCGATGATGGACTTACTGTCCATAAATAGCTGGTTGCAAACTGTGATGTGTTAATTATACTTGTATTCCATGGACCACAGGAGATGCTATCAATTATAAATGATGATTGAGGTCTTGAATGAATAATTATTGGTTTTATCAAAGTGTCTTTGCATCCATCTGCAGAAGTTACAATCAAACGAATTTGATAAACCGAATCGATTCCGCTCTGGAAATCAGGAAAAGTAAAATCCGGAGTTGATGCTGTAACATCGGAAATAGTTACCAGACTCGAATTAAGTACTGACCAAAAATAGGTAGGTATCCCTTTTATCAGACTGTTGTTGATAACATTAACTGTTGTTGATGCACAATTTGATGAATTTATAAAAGAAAAATCAGCTTTAGGCTTTGGATAAACAGTTACAGCATGAATAATTGTATCTTTGCACCCTGTACCTGCGGCAGTTACTATAAGTATAACATCATAGGCAGTATCAATACTATTGCTTGCATTTATAAAAGTTGAAACAGGGTTTGTAAGCGTGCTGGTCTGACCATTTCCAAATATCCATTGAGAAGATACTCCAACTGGTGTTGATTGATTTGTAAAAGATACTGAATAAGGATGGCAACCTGTAGCTGCAATTGGAATGAAATTGGCTACAGGACCTACTATTGTTATAAACCTTTTTGTAATTGTATCCTGACTGCATCCATGTATATTGCTTGTAATTAATGTTATAACCGTAGTATCGCCATCGTTTATCATTGTAAATGGAGTAAAACCAGTGCCTGAATAATACGGAACACCATCTTTATACCATTGATAGCTATCATTAGCATTGGGATAAGTTGTTAAATTTAGTAGTGTACTATCTATTGTAAATGGGGCACAACTTATCGTATCAAAAGGTGTAAACTTTGCTTTTGGATCAGGGTAAACAGTTATGTTTTTTATAATTGTGTCCTTGCATCCATGTGAAGATATAACAATCAATTTCAGAGGATAAATTGTATCATTAACAATTGAATTTGTAAAAGAAAATCCCGGATTTACTAAAGAAGAAGTTAATCCGTTAGAAGTTGTCCAATTAAAAGTCATCGAAGAAAGTGTTTCTCCATTATATGGCAATGATGTATTTGTTGAGCTAACCGTTAATACGGAACAACTGTCATAATCTGAAAGTGTAAAATCTGCTTTTGGTTTTGGATAAATTGTTACAAATTTCGTCAACGTATCCTGACATCCATAATTAGTAGTAGTTGTTAGTTTTACATTATAACTAACAGCTGCCGAAGTATTGTTAACAGGGAAACTAAAAGTAGGAGCAGGGATTGTGGCATTCGAAATAGCAACACCTACCGGATTTACAGTCCATAAATAAGAAGTTGCAAATTGGGAAGTATTGGTTACACTGGTATTCCATGGGCCACAAGCTTCATTTACAATTGAAAAAGCAGAAACCGGTCTGGAATGGATTGTAATATTTTTTATGATTGTATCACTGCAACCATCTATGGATATTACAATCAATCTGATTTGATATACAGAATCACTTCCGTTTTGGAAATCTGGAAAAGTAAAACCAGGACTAGCAGCTGAGGCATTAGATATACTTACATTGTTTGAATTTAGAACTGACCAGCTATAAGTAGGAGTACCTTTAACCAGACTGTTGTTATTAACATTTATTGTAGATAAAGCACATCCCGAACTGTTTGCAAAAGTAAAATTAGCCTTTGGTTTAGGATAGACAGTTGTTGAATGAATAATTGTATCTTTACACCCTGTACCTGATGCAGTCACTGTGAGCTTGATATTATAAATAGAATCAATTATATTACTGTTGTTACTAAATGTTGTAACAGGTGAAAATAAATTACTTGTTTGCCCGTTTCCAAAAACCCAGAGTGAATTAATCCCTAAAGGTGTTGATTGATTAGTAAATGATAGAGTATAAGGAGAACAACCAGCTGAGGTTACTGGAATAAAATTGGCTACAGGGCCAACAATAGTTATAAACATTTTAGTAATTGTATCCTGCTTACATGCATGGATATTACTTGTAACTAAAGTAATAAAAACTGTATCTCCATCATTGAGCATTGTATATGAAGGAAAGATTGTTCCACTTGCATAAAAAACTCCATTTTTATACCAATGATAAGTGTCATTTGCATTTGGATAAATTGACAAGTTAATTATTGAATTATTTAAAGTAAATGGTGCACAACTTATAGAATCTGTAGGATTAAAATTTGATTTAGGGTTCGGATATACAGTTGCGGTTTTGGCAATAGTATCTTTACACCCATGGGTTGAGGTTGAAAAGAGTTTTACACTATAAATGCTATCACTTAATCCGTTATTTGCAAAGTTGAAATTCGGATTGCTTGCTGTTGAAGTTAATCCATTGCTTGTAACCCAGCTAAAAGTCATTGAAGATAAGTTTTCTCCATTGTAAGCCAATGAAGTATTTGTTGTATTTACGGCTAAAACAGAACAACTGTCATTATTTGAAAGCGTAAAATCTGCTTTTGGCTTTGGATAAATGATAACAAATCTGGTCAATGTATCCTGACAAGTATTTGATGTAGCTGTGGTAAGTTTTATCGCATAACTTATTGCAGCCGAAGTATTATTAACAGGGAAACTAAAGGTAGGCGAAGAGATTGTAACATTTGAAATAGTAACTCCAACCGGGTTTACAGTCCATAAATAGGAAGCAGCAAATAGCGAAGTATTCGTTAC
>CAIZXK010000274.1 GCA_903936865.1 uncultured Bacteroidales bacterium
ACAGTTTTCAAACAAAATGTATTTACTCTCAGATTACAGGCAAAATTCTAATAATTAAATTAAAATAAACATAATAGTAAAATTAATTGTTATATAGTAATATAAATCAAATGAAAAATTTAAAAATGAAAAAAATAGTCGCATCTTTAGCAATAATAGCTATCGCAATCCTGAGTTTTGCATTTATCAATCAGGAAAGAATAACCGTAAAAGGTTCTGATACAATGGTAATTTTGGCTCAAAAATGGGCTGAAGTATATATGAAAAAGAATCCAAATGCTTCCATTCAGGTTACTGGTGGAGGTTCTGGTACAGGAATTTCAGCTTTAATTAATGGCTCAACTGATATTTGTAATGCCAGTCGTAAAATGAAACAAACTGAAATTGACAAATTAAAGGCACGTTATAATACGTTGGGTGTTGAAGTTCCTTGTGCTAAAGACGGAATTACAATCTATTTGCATCCTTCAAATAAAATAAAGGAACTTAGTTTAAAACAATTAAGTGATATTTTTGCAGGAAGAGTTAAAAACTGGAAAGAAGTTGGCGGTGCCAATGCAGAAATCAGACTTTACGGAAGAGAAAATAGTTCAGGAACTTACGTTTTCTTTAAAGATCATGTTGTAAAAGCAGATTATGCTCCAAACTGTCAAACACTTCCAGGAACTGCTGCCGTTGTAAATGCAGTAAAGAAAGATGTAAATGCAATTGGTTATGGTGGTGCAGCTTATTCAGCCGGTATTGAAATTTGTAAAGTAAAAAAGGATGACAAAAGCATAGCTTATGAAGCAAATGCCGAAACCATCAAGAAGAACCAATATCCTATTACCCGTTACTTATACATGTATTTAAAGAACAGACCAACCGGTGCATTAAAAGCATATATCGATTGGATTTTAAGTCCTGAAGGTCAAAGTTTAGTAACTGAAATGGGTTATTTCCCTGTTCGTTAATGAGAATTCAAATTAGTTATAAAGTTGAACAAAGTAAATTGCAAATTTACTTTGTTCAATTTTTTATTTAATAAATTATATAAATATAGCTTTAACAGCTTATGAATAAATTTAAAATAATAATTAATAAGGCATTGGTTTTTTTTAAAGATAAAAAACATGATTCTGCTGATAAAATCGATATTACACATAAACGATTCAGATGGTCAGATTTTATCGCTGAAAAAATTATCAAATCTGTTGCTTTTCTATCCATTACTATTATTGTTTTGATTTTCATTTTTGTTTTCAGGGAATCATTCCCAATTTTCAATATTGGAGGAGGAGTTAAAGAGAAACCAAGAACAGAACAAATTTCAGGAACTCAGGAACAATATGGTGTAGAAGCCACTGAACCCGCACAACAGGAACAATATGGAGTTGAAACTACAGAACCTGAAAAACAGGAACAATATGGAGTTGAAACAACAGAACCTGCACAACAGGAACAATATGGAGTTGAAACCGAAGAAGATACAACTTTGGGTGAAAGTTTTACTCCGATTGAAGAAACAGAAAGCGGATCTTCAACAGATAATAATAAATCTGCAATTAAAACGCTACCTACAAAAACATGGCAGCCTGTTTCTGATAATCCACGTTATGGATTATTACCACTGTTAATCGGTACTATAAAAATAACCATTATTTCATTATTATTTGCAGGACCGATTTCAATCTTAGCAGCTTTATATACTGCCGTTTTTGCTTCAAAAAGAATGAAAGAACTCATAAAGCCAACAATTGAAATGTTAGCTGGTTTTCCATCAGTTGTAATAGGTTTCTTTGCATTAATGGTTATGGCAAGTTTTTTGCAAAATTTATTTGGATACGACGTAAGATTAAATTCATTTGTGGGTGGAATTGCTATGGGATTGGCTGCTATTCCAATTATTTTTACCATTACAGAAGATGCATTAACAGCTGTTCCTAAAACTTATTATGAAGCCAGTCTGGCATTGGGAGCTTCAAAATGGCAAACTGCATTTTTTGTGATTCTGCCAGCAGCAACTCCCGGAATTTTTGCTGCTATTTTACTAGGTATCGGCAGAGTTTTCGGTGAAACCATGATTGCCTTAATGGCAACCGGAAATGCTGCCATGATGGGACTTAATCCTTTCGAATCAGTAAGAACATTAGCTGCTACGATAGGTGCCGAAATGGCTGAAGTGGTGTTTGGAGATACGCATTACAATGTACTTTTCTTAATTGGTTCTATGTTATTTATATTCACTTTTGCAATAAACGCTATTGCTGAGTTTTGGGTTAAAGGTAAATTAATGAAAAAAATACAGGGGAAATGATAGTAAAGAAATTTAAACAAGATGCCAAAGGCTTTATTTTTGAAGGAATAACGCTAATATCTGCACTTATAATAATTGCTATACTTATTGTAATGTTGGTTGTTATAATAATTGGTGGTAAAGATATGTTTACCTGGGAATTTCTTTCAACTTTTCCTACTGATGGCATGACCAAAGGAGGTATTTTCCCTGCTATATTCGGTACAGCAATGCTGGTTATTATCATGTCGATAGCTGCAGTACCTTTTGGAACTATTACTGCCATTTATCTTACCGAATATGCTAAAGAAAATTCATTTATAGCCCGAAGTATCCGATTTGCGGTTAGAACTTTAGCTGTAATACCTTCGATAATTTATGGTTTGTTTGGTTTGGGTTTCTTTATCAAATTTGTGGGAACCGGAATGGATGATATTTTTACCGGAGGACAACTTAAATGGGGACAACCCAATATTTTGTGGGCAAGTTTAACCATGGCATTGCTTACATTGCCGGTTGTAATTGTTTCAGTAGAAGAAGCTTTAAAAACAATTCCACGCGATTTAAGAGAAGCCAGTCTGGCATTGGGTGCTACAAAATGGCAAACCATACGTAAAGTTGTATTACCTGGATCTATGTCGGGAATAATGACCGGAACCATTTTGGCTGTTAGCAGAGGGGCAGGAGAGGTTGCTCCAATTCTGTTTACAGGTGCAGC
>CAIZXK010000275.1 GCA_903936865.1 uncultured Bacteroidales bacterium
CCATTAATAGTTAGAGGAGAACCACTCGCATTTGCAAAGGTTGTTGGGATTGTTGGGAAAGAAGGAGTTTTAGGTCCGCTGATAATACTCCATTGAACATTACCTCCGCCACTGCTTGTATAGGGAATTACTGCAAATGTTTGTCCACAGGGTAAAATTGTTTGATCTACTGTTATATCAATGCTTGCTGGTAATGAATAACTAATAGTTGTAGTATTGTTTGATGAACAGCCGGTAAGTGAATTTGTTATTGTATATCTAAAAACATAACTATTACTACCATTTAATCCTGTTATCATCGTTATGGGATTTAAAGTATCTTCAATAATTGCACCAGAGGGTCCTGATGTTTTTACCCATTTTCCAGTTTCATTTGTGTACAATGGAATTGTAGCTGTTAATACAGTTGATGTCCTACCATCGCAAAATGCAGGAACAGAATTAATAGAAACACTTGTTACATTTGAAGTAGCAGGAGGAACAATTATCTGTACTGTATCAGCACCGTTAGCACATGGACCGCTTACAGACCATAATAATTTATAAGTACCTTCAATTAAACCGGTAACATTCGTTGTATTGCTATTTGCATTTACAATCGTTGGAATACTGGGGCCTGACAATACTGTCCATGTCCCAATTTGGCCATCATTACCATTACCTCCATAACTTGCTAACATACTCGTGGTTTGTGTACTTGAATAACAATTGGTAAGTATTTTATCTGCTCCAGCAAAAATTGGACTAACTCCACCTCGGTTTATAATCGTCATTGTATCTCTTGACAAACAACTATTTGTGTTGTTTATTGTCCATACCATTTTGGTAACTCCTGATTTTGCAGGATCTAAATTGAATGAAGACGTTGGAGATAATGAGTTACTTACAGTAACCCCATTGTTTGTACCTGTTACCAACCACGAACCAGTTTCATTTAATCCAACAGAATTTCCAGCCATTAAACCAGCAGGACTTCCTGGGCACATTGCTTGGTCAGGACCTGCATTAGATTGAGTAATAGGTTTTACTGTATAAGTAACTTCGTCATATGTGAGTGTTCCATCCAAACATTTGGTTGTTATCCTAAATTTATATATATTATTTCCTGTATGTCCTGTTACTGATGTAGTTAATGCATTCGGAGACAGTATGTTTAATGTTGGTCCACTTATTTGTGACCAAGTAGTTGTCCCACTTCCATAAAAAAGTCCAGCTTTTTGGCCGATTAATAGCAAAGGTTCATTCGCACATAGAGTAAAGTCAATATTAGCATTAACTGAACAATTTTGTGCATTTGTATTGTTTTGCATAGCAAAAATCAGTAAAAGCAAAAGCATTAAATACTTTATTTTACTGATAATAAACAAATTAAACTTCCCTGAAAAGTAAACTTTTGTTTTCATAAATTTCATTTTTATTGTAATAAGCCCAATATAACACAAAGATAGTTAAAATGTTCACAGTGTTTGTTTTGTTTCTGTAAAATTATTAACAAATTTGTTTTAGATATTATACATATCAATTTTCGTGCTAAGATATTAAAATTATCATAGTTGAGATAATTTATTTTTAATAACAATCAAAAACACTTGATTTTACAGTATTTTTATAATAGTTGTTTTTGCAATATAATTCTAAAAAAACAAAAAGTGTATTTTTCTATATTTTGTTGTTGTATGATTGGGAAATTATTTTTTCAAAACAGGACAATTTTCAGGATTTTATAGGGCAATCTATTCAATCGGATTTAACTTATTCTTTCCACTACTGAAATTGAAGTATCATTTTATCATCATTTGACGACTTCAAACCAATTTTATATTTTTTCTTACTTTTTAGCATCTTTTTGTAAAAACAGATACATAAAATCCAGGTCTGATAATTACCAAACAAAAATATTAGATATAAATTATCAAAATCAAAACCTGGATATATAAACAATTATAATTACTATTAGTCAAATTTCTAAATAACAGAATGTTAATAACTACATATTTTTTTGTATTATCAAAAGATATTGACATTTTAAACTGATTAGTTACAACTTTCTATAAAATCTATATAATTAAGGGCTAATAAAATATACATTTCAGCTTTTAGGCACTATAATAACAATCCAATTAATATTTTATCTAATTGTTTTATAAAATTGATTAATTTTTTTTTATAAAAAAATGACAATTTTTCTTTGTATAAATCAAAAAAATATGTAGGTTTGTCGAAAATCAATCATCATGAAATTAATTTCAATATTTTCGATACTCGTAACACTATTATTCAATATATTAACCTTAAATATTTATGCTCAATCGAAAAAACCGATTAGAGCTGAGATTGAAACAAAAACAGATGCTAATCCATTTAATCTGGTAAATATTGGTGATAAAGGTGTTATTATTATTACTAAACTCAATGAGTTTTTGGATAGGAAAACCCAAAACTGGTCTTTTACACTATTTAATAATATATTACAAAAAAAATGGACAAAAAAAATAGCACTTAATGAAGACTTAACATATCAGGGATTTGATTATGAAAACGATACAGTATTTTTATTTTTTCATAAAGAAAATAAAAAAAGTATCGATAACAATCTCATTATTATCGCTTTTGAAAAAGAAAACGGAGGAAATAATATTAGTAACGTAAATATTTCAGAGAAATCACGATTAACCACACTAAAAATAAATAATCAATATGCATATTTTACAAGTGAAAATAGAAATAATATTTCGCTAAATATCTACAATTTAAAGCTAAGGGTTAATAACGAGATTATAATTTCTGAATCAAAAGATATAAATGTTGAAAACTTAAAAATTGATACAGTAAAGAAAGAATTACTTATACTTTTCAAGAAAGAAATTTCAAAAAAAGAAAATAAATTATCATTAAAAAAGTATGATTTAACTGGTAACGAAATAAGCAATAACGAAATAAGTAATATCGATGAGAGCAGGAAAATATTAACAGGGGTAATTAATTTATTGAAAGATGGTACTATTGGAATAACTGGCTCTTACAATCTTTCTTCAGAAAAAACAAATATATATACAGAAACTAATATTTTAGAAGCTGCCGGAATGTATTATGTTAAAATTGAAAAGGACAATAAATACAATTTTAAGTTCTATAATTTTTTGATATTTGATGAAATAAATAAATATTTAAATAAACGAGAAATTTCAAAAATAAAAAAGATACAGGAAAACAAAGATCAAAAAGAATATTCTCTCAATTATATGCTGGTTGAACATGAAGTTATGCAAATAAATGGCAAATTACTTATGGTTGCCGAAGCATTTTATCCGGAATACCGAACTGTTTCAGATATGTCATACGATTATTATGGAAGAATGGTTCCTACTTCACGTACAATCTTTGATGGTTTTCGTTATACAAATGCCTTTATTTTGTGTTTGGATGAAAATGGTAATATTATCTGGAACAATCTTTTCGATATCTGGAATATATTAACAATGGAAGTAAAAGAAAGGGTTAGTATTATGCCAAATGCAGGTGAATACATTTTTGCATATAACAATGAAGGTGAAATAGTTTATAAAACAATAAATGACACAACAACTCTTTCTGAAATTGAAAATACTAAAATTGATTTATCTTATGCTAATGATAAAATTATGGAAAATCCATCATCGAATATTGATCTTTGGTATAATAATTATTTCTTAATTTTTGGAATCCAAACAATTAAGAACAATGCTCTTGCAAATAAAAGCAAACGTACTGTATTTTATTTAAACAAAATATCTTACGAATAAAAAAAAGCCTGCAATTTGCAAGCTTTTTATTTTTTATAAGTTAAATTTACTAATAATTAAAAGTTATTATAAACCTAGAAAGGCCAAAAATTATTATCATTCCAAATATCCTCTTTTAACTCTTCATTTAATTTATGTAATATAAATTCGTGTCCTTTTTCCCAATCAGCTAACATTTTATATAATTCCTTTTCATTGGGATCTGAAGCAGAAATAGCTCTCTCAGAATAAATTTTAACGGCTCTTGCTTCAAAATCCATTGCTGCAGAAATTGCCGCTGCTTCAAAACTTGCTGCTGTTATCTGCTTTTTTATGTCTTCAGTTAATACTTTGATTGCAACATCTTCACTTGCATCTCCATGATGATGCTCATTTTTAAGAAACTCATTGGTTTTCATATAATGTGCAAATTGCTTGGAAAGAAACTTAATATGCTCATCTTCTTCTTCTGCCATCATCGTAAATATTTTCTTTGCAGCTTCACTGTCAGATTTCTCAGCTACATTGCTATAAAAAGCTTTTCCTCTTCTTTCAAGCAAAATTGCTTCTTTTAAAATGTCAATTGCGGTTTTATTTTCCATTGTGTTTATTTTTTTGATTAGAAATTTGTCTTATTTTATTCAACAAAATTAGTAAAAAAAAGTTTAGCAGCTCCATTTTTATTACTTTTGTATCCAAAATAAATATTATTATCTGATTTTTATATTATAAGAATTAAATCATCTAAATAACAAAATGATAGAAAATAAATTAACATTTTTATTTGAAAATTGGGCTAAAGAAAAGGTAATAGAAATCATTAGACTTCCCGCTTCTGGTTCATATAGAAGCTATTATCGAATTTCAGGCAAAACGCAGACTTGCTTAGGTGTTTATAATAAAGATGCGAAAGAAAATCTGGCATTTATAAAATTTTCTAAGCATTTCTACAACAAAGGCTTAAATGTTCCTCAAGTTTTTGCTGAAAACAATGATGAATATATTTACCTAATTGAAGATTTTGGAGATGAAACACTTTTTAATAGATTACAAACTATTAAAAAAAATAATACAAATGAAAATGAAGTAACTGATATTTACAAGAAAGTAATCACAGAACTCCTTAAATTTCAAATATCAGCATCAAAAGATCTTGATTATAACTATTGTACTCCTCGAAAAAAATTTGACAAACAATCAATGTTATGGGATTTAAATTATTTTAAATACTACTTTCTAAAACTTGCACAAATTCCTTTTGATGAACAAATTCTTGAAGAAGATTTTGAAAAATTTACAGATTTTCTACTAGAAACAGATACTGAAAACTTTATGTATCGTGATTTTCAATCAAGAAATATCATGCTAGTTAACAACACACCATATTTTTTAGATTATCAAGGCGGAAGAAAAGGCGCATTACAATATGATATTGCATCTTTGCTTTATGATGCAAAAGCTGATTTGAAACCACATACAAGAGAAATCTTACTTGATTTTTATCTGACAGAATTACAAAAATACACGATAATTAATGTAGAAAAATTCAAATCATACTTCTATGGATATGTAATTATCCGAATTCTACAAGCTATGGGAGCCTATGGCTTTAGAGGCTTTTACGAAAACAAACCCCATTTTTTACAAAGTATTCCTTATGCTATTTGCAACTTGAATAATATTTTAGGACACATTTCATTTCCTATTCAAACAAATACACTTTTCGATACATTATCAAAACTTTCTGAATCAAAAAAGATAAGAGATATTGTAAATACTCAAAAATTAAATATTAAAATAACTAGTTTTTCTTTTAAAAAGCAACATCCAATTGATGAAAATGGAAATGGAGGGGGATTTGTTTTTGATTGCAGAGCATTACCAAACCCAGGAAGACAAGAAAAGTTCAAAACTCTGACTGGAAAAGATAAAACAATAATTGATTTTCTAGAAAGCGATAATACTGTTAATTTATTCATAGACTATGTTTTAAAAATAAT
Organism: uncultured Bacteroidales bacterium; assembly: GCA_903936865.1. Lineage (GTDB taxonomy): Bacteria > Bacteroidota > Bacteroidia > Bacteroidales > JACABE01 > JACABE01. Next base: position 5,762 of record CAIZXK010000275.1, read on the forward strand.
TTCAATCTCAATTAACAATTACATAGAAAGAGGATTTGAAAACTTAATGATTAGTTTTGGATGTACTGGAGGACAACATCGCTCAGTGTATTGTGCAGAAAAAATAGCTACTATGATTAACCAGAAATATAATATTCAATGTGAAATAAAGCATCTGGTTCAGGATTTTAATAATAATTCTTTATAATTTACGTTTGATATTCTCATTAAAAGGTAATCTTTTAATGATTAATAAATAATTTTAACGTATAAAATAAAAGAATAAATTTAATTCAAATAAGTAGAAAATATAAAAGAGAACCAACAAGAAATTTTTAATAAAGATTCTATTTTAAATAGCGACTATATTTAAAAAAAATTATAAATTTGCAAAGAAAAAAATTTAATTACCAATAATAATATGAACAAGAAAATTATCATTCAAATTGTATTAGTAGTTGTTGCCATAGTTTTAACATATTTAGTTTATGACAGCATAATGAAACCTGTTAGGTTCAATGAAGAAGTTACCAAAAGAGAACTTATTATCATTGATAAACTTAAAGATATAAGAACGATGCAAATTGCATACAAAAGCGTATATAACAGATATACAGGAAGTTTTGACACATTAATTGATTTTATGAAAAATGGCAAATTGCCAATTGTCAAAAAGATAGGAAATGTTCCTGATTCTTTAACTGAAGAACAAGCATTGAAAATGAAAATAGTAAGTCGTGATACCGTTTATGTTAATGCTTATGAAGAAATATTTGGAGGTAAAAAAGAAATTGATTTTAATAAATTAAAAATAATTCCATCCTCTGAAAATAAAGAATTTGGCATTAAAGCTGCGATAATAACTAAAAGTTCAATTCAAGTTCCTGTTTTTGAAGTAACAGCATTGTTTGAAGATTACTTGATTGGAATGGATAAACAGCTTTTAATTAATAAAAAAACAAAGGCAAAAGATAATAACAAATTTGAGGGACTTAAATTAGGCTCTTTGGATGAGCCATCAACAGACGGAAACTGGGAATAATTAAAAATCAAATAGATGACGATTTCGCTTAATCCTACAGAAAATTTATTCGACCCTGCAATAAATAAACAGAATTATAGCTCTATCAGTCTATCTATTCAGCTATCTTTAAAATACTTATCATTTTGTATAATTGACAATAGCCAAAATAAATTTTTGGCTATTGTCAATTATGTTTTTCCTGAAAAAGTTTCCTCTTTTGTACTTGCTGATTTTATAAATAAATTATTTGAATATGAATCTTTATTAAAAAAAGAATATAAAAATATAATTATCAGCTATGAATGTACACAATCAACTCTAATTCCAGACGAGATTTATGATAATAGTAATAAAGAAATTTATCTTAGTTTTTTCAATCAAGAAATTGAAGATAAAATAATTATATCAAATTTTGCACCTGAATTAAAACTATATAGTATTTTTGCAATTCCCAAATGCATAAATAATGCTTTTCAAAATAATTTATCAAATTATAAAATAATTCACAGCTCAAATAGCTATTTTCAAAGTATTTACAATAACTTTTCAAATACAGAAAACTTCAACAGCAAGATATTTGTTGACGTTGAAAGTCATAGTTTTGAAATAGTTATATTTAGAAACAACAAATTACTTTTTAATAATTCTTTTCAATTTAAAACAAAAGAAGATTTCCTTTATTATTTACTATTTGTATTAAACCAATTAAATATCAATCCAGTAAAAATTCAATTAGTTCTTTCCGGAAAAATAACTCCAAACTCTTCTATTTTTAATTTGCTAACCAAATACATATCTAATATTATTTTTATTGAAAATCAATCAAATTTTACTTTTAGCGATGTTCTTTCTCAAATACCTCCTCAACAATATTTTAAATTACTAAACCAAATAAAATGCGTATAATAAGTGGTTCGCTTAAAGGCAGACGAATAAACCCACCAACTAATCTTCCTGTTCGTCCAACTACTGATTTAGCAAAGGAAAGTTTATTTAATATATTAAATAATCATGTTGATTTCGAAAATATAAATGCATTAGACTTGTTTTCAGGAACTGGAAGTATCTCCTTAGAACTTATTTCAAGGGGATGCATATCAGTAACATCTGTTGATATGAATTTTAAATGTACAGATTTTATTAAAAAAACAGCATTAGTTTTTAAGGTTAATAATTTACATATAATCAAAACTAATGTTTTTAATTTTTTAAAATTTTCAACAACAACTTTTGACCTGATTTTTGCTGATCCACCTTATGATATGCAAGGAATTAATACTATACCTGAAATCATTTTCGAAAAAAATTTACTTTCAGAAAATGGTTTACTTATTGTTGAGCATTCCAAGGATATTAATTTTGATACTCACAACCGATTATTTGAACATAGAAATTATGGAAAAGTTAATTTTAGTATTTTTAAGTAATTAACATGGATTCAACATATTGGATAAAAAAACTATCGCTTCAAAAACATCCTGAAGGAGGCTATTTCAAAGAAATATACAGATCAAATGAATCAATATCAAACTATTCATTACCAGATAGGTTTGATGGAGACAGATGCTTTGCAACTTCAATCTATTTTTTACTCGAAAAAAACAATTTTTCGGCCTTTCATCGTATAAAATCTGATGAAATCTGGCATTTTTATCAAGGAGAAAGTATAACTATTTACACAATTGATAATTCTGGTAATTTAAAAAATCATAAATTAGGTAATAATCCTGAGAATGAAGAAGAACTCCAAGTTGTAATTCCCAGAAATACTTGGTTTGCTGCTATTTTAAATAAACAAGACTCTTTTGCTTTAGTTGGTTGCACGGTTTCTCCAGGATTTAACTTTAATGACTTTGAACTGGCTAAAAGAGAATTATTAATCAATCTTTTTCCTCAGCATAAAGAAATTATAGAAAAACTAACCATCAATTAGTTTTCTCTCCGAAATAATTTTTCCTTTTCTATAAATTCTTTTAATTCTAATATTTCCATTGGAATCATACAATATTTCATTCCCTTCTTTGAGATTATCTAAAAAGTTTGATTCAAGTATTTTATTCCCTTTCATATCAAAACTTTCCTGAAGTCCATTTCCACTAATAAAAGCTGCTTTGCTGATAACAAAACCTCTTTCATTGTAGAAATACCACTTCCCATTATACTTGCCCATTTTATAACTGGCTTCAAGTTGTTGGTTTCCATTTTTATACCACAAACAATACTTACCATTCAGTGAATCATCGGTATAATTAATTTCTGAAATTTTCACTCCAGTTTCTGACCATTTTATTTCAGAACCATTTTTTTTACCCCTTATATAATTTGAAATTATATCTTTTTGACCATTAACATACCATCTTGAAAACAAACCATCCAACTCACCATCTTTATATTTTGCCTGCATTTGAATATTTCCATTCTGAAAATACCATTTTGCAGTACCATTTTGCAATTCACCTGAATATTCGATTTCAGACATAATATTGCCATTTTCCCAATATTTAGTTTTAACATTGGTACAGGAAAACAAAAAAAGGATAAAAGAAAAAAACAATATTTTTTTAATTTTATTC
>CAIZXK010000276.1 GCA_903936865.1 uncultured Bacteroidales bacterium
ACGATAATCACAAAAAATACAGCAGCAATTGCTTCTGAAATAACGGAAGCAATTGCGGCTCCTTTTAAACCCATTTCTGGTAGCCCTAAATTACCAAAAATCAAACCATAATCAAGAATGATATTGCTCACAGCCATAATTACTGCATTGTATGTTAGATATTTAGTATTGGTAATTCCTACAAAAAAAGAACGAAAAACTATATTACAAAAGGCAAAAAATAATCCCCATATTCTATAATCCAGAAAAACAATGGATTGTTGAAGTATTTTTGGAGATGAAATGGAAAACCGAAAAAAATCAGGTGCAAAAAATAATGAAACGAAAATTAGAAAAACGGCAAGTAAAAAGAGAAAATAAATTCCATTATCAACAGCCAATCCAATCGATGAATCTTTTTTCTCTCCCTTTCGACGAGATACTATTATTTGCAATCCAGTTCCAAATCCAAAACCTATCATGTAAAAGCAAAAATAATATAAGCCAGCAATTGCAGATGCTCCAAGTTCTATTTCACCTACTCTTCCTAAAAAAGCAGTATCTGTTATACTTACAATGTTTTGAGCAAGCAAACTTAGCATTATTGGGGCAGAAATTGCCCAAATTTTTTTATATTCTTTTCTGTTTTGCAACGTGTAGGTATATTTTTAGGAATTGCTTATTTATTCAATTATTGTAGCATCTTTATGTTTCTTAAATAGTTTGGAAAGTGTTGCAACGGCATCATCTTTTGTTCTATAAGGCCCAATCAAAACTTTATATAGCGGTTTTTTATGAAAACTTGTTTTTCTTATTATTGCGACATCTCTATATTCTTTTGGCAATTTTTCTTTAATAAATAATTCAGCATTTTTCCTTATTTTCAAACTAGCTATTCGAATATAATAATTATGGTTTGTATCAGAAATTACTGCTGTGTCCATTTCTATACTTCTATTTTCAACAGCAGGATTATTAATGGATTGGCTTAAATAATCCTTTACAAAGGAAGAGTCGAGAAGTTGAATCTTTACCTTTGCAATTCCAGAGTTTATAATATCTAATTTCTTCGCTGCAATATAAGTTATATCAATAAAATTTTGCTTTTTGAATCTATCATTAATCCTGACAATTACAAATCTATTATTTTTAGGATTTGTAATTTTTACCAATGATTGTAAAGGAAAGTTCTTGTGAGCTGCAGTAAATAAATTAGAATTAAATCGTTCGCCACTGTATGTTTTTCTCCCATCAAATTTTTTAGAATAATAGGTAACTTTTGCATCCAAAATTTTACTGTTTTGTGATAATGCAATGTTATATAACAATATATAAAAAATGAGTATACTAATTTTTTGCATTTATTTGCTATTTTTTAATCAAATCTTCATGTTTAAAATTATAAAACCAACTCAATATAACTATTTGCAAAATAAATAAATTTTCAAATCATTTACTGATTTTATGATTATTAAAATTATTAAACGTCTTTTTTGTACTTTTGTTTTTTTATTTAAAATTGATATGGAAGAACCAATAGACAAATTTTCAGGCGAATCAATAAATGAGCTACCACAAAAACCTACTCAAATACTCAAATTTCTATGTATTTTGACATTTATTTGGAGTGGATTGGGTATTTTTCAGAATTTAACCTATACATTGTTTTTTGAAGAAATAAAGGAGTTAATAAAAATCACTAAACTTCCTGCAGATTATGAAGCTGTTAAACAAGGCGTTGAAGAATTATTAAGAGGAGGAAGATGGTTCTTCTTTAGTGGAATGATTTTAAACATCTCATCAGTTTATGGTGCAATTCTTATGCTGAAAATGAAAAAGCAAGGTTTCCATTTTTATGCAATTGCCCAAATTATAATGCTAATGCTACCTATGATTTATATTAAAGGAATGAGCTTTTCCGGATTTAATTTTTTTATTACAAGTAGTTTTATTGCAATGTATGCTATTCAAATTAAAGCATTTGAAATAAAAAAATGATTTTTCAGGTTCTATTTTGATAGCGCAGTTAGATGCCTGTTAATTACAATTTCTATTGAATTTCTTATCAGAAATCATAGGGTAATTATTACATAAAGGTTAAAAATTGAATTAAAACTTTCCTCCCAAAACTGCTGTTTTCTTAAATGATTTTGTATTACCATTCATATCAAAAACTTCAATATAAACGATATAAATCCCAATTAATGCCTTTTGATTGGAATCATCAATTCCATCCCAGATAAAACCACCTTTGGTTCCCAATAATTCATTTTTAATCAGCTGTTTAATAAATCTTCCTTTTGCATCAAAAATACGGACATTAGCAATATATCCTGATGTAGCAAACTGATAACCAATATTTAAAACATCATTATACCCATCATTATCAGGAGAAAATATTTCGGGAAAAATAGTAATTGGATCTTCCATGTATAAAAATTCACTGTATTGAGAGTTCTGGTAGGCTGGTGTTGCAAATCCAACAGACTGAGCTGCAGAATGCCAGTTTTGCTTCTCCTGTGATAATTTTTCCGAATTTATTCTTTCTAACGAAACGCCATCAACAATTGTTAATAAAGGGAAATGCATACTTTCTTCATAATCAAACCTATCGATGATACTTGAATCTGAGTGTGATATTACTACTACACCCATGTCATTATTAAATGAAGGCAATGAACTCATCCTGATAAAGTTAAATTTATTTTCTGTATTGTATTGTTGTTTTACTTTTTCAGGATTAGTTGTAAGTACCAGATATTCTTTTGAAAACAAAGTACCACAATCAGTTGAAATTGGATACATTGATTTTAATTTATTTGTATTCGGATCCAAACTTGAAATGTATAATGTACTTAAATCAATATTTTTATTGGAACGATTAAAAATCTCTACAAAATCAACACCATCATCTTTAGGATTAAATAGGATCTCATTAATAATAACATCATTAACCTGAGATACGATTGGAAATGCGAATTTTCCACTTGAATTAATTGCAATAAAATTTCCAGCACAATCTGTAAGTGTATCTATTATATTTAAAGTATATACTAATTGATTTTGAATGGAATCGTTAAAAACTAATTCTACTGTATTTAACTCATTTGAAGCCGTAACTATGCTATTAATATGCAAATTATTGTTCACTTGATATGCAGAAATGTTTTCCAGCTTATCAGGATTCATTTTTTCGTTAAAGCTTACTTTAATAGAATATTTATTCAATACACAGATTCTACTGATAGCAGGAGAAATCAAATCCGGATTTGGGGCAAAAACAGAATTCTTTTTACCTGGTGTTCCTCCTTTTAGATCAACAGATGCTCTCCAGTTAGCTGATTCTCCACATGGATTATTGGGATCTATCTGTTCTAAAGACCATCCACCCTCTTGTTTGCTAACATCATTATACCAGCCTTTGTTATAATTCACATTATGAATAGTTTTTCCATTGGCATCAGCTATTGTAATGGAGGTTTCATTATTTATTGTAAAACTCGAAAATCCAAAAATATTTGAACAGAAAGAAGCTAAAGCTGTAATATTTGTATTGGAAGTTAGTATTAAAAAGCTATCAGGCAAAATGCTAATGTTACCAATATTTAAAAAAGCAGCATCATCTTTTAATTTTATTTTCCAATTATTAAGATTTATTGGCAAATTCGACCGATTGTATATTTCCACATAATCTGCTTCGGGTAATGTGGGTGAAGTAGGATTTTGGTCTGTCATAATCTCATTAATAACAATATCAAATAGTTTTGACTCATAATAAGAAAAGTTTTTACTTATTGGAAGCATTACATTTCCTTTTAAATCAGCTATATTTGATACGTTTATCTGATAATTTATATTAGAATTAAAATTCTGAGCAAAGCCAAGATGAATTAATGATTTGTTTATTAAATCCTTTACTGCAGAAACTGGGTTTCCGATTCCATTACTTACCTGATAATTTACAATATTTTGCGAAGTTGTTTCATCAACATCTTCAGAGAAATAGACATCAAGACTATTAATATTATTTACTAAAACTGAATTTACGGTAGGTGCAATGTTATCAACAATCATATTTTCAATACTAACATCATCAAAATAATAGAGATTGTATCTTGATGCCGTTGCATACTGACAATAAAAGCCAAAATAGTTGGAAGATGTAATGCTATTGTCAATAAATGAATTACCTTCAGTAATAAATGTAGTGCCACCTGTTTTGTCTGATAAAATATTCCAAACTCCATTATTGTTATGAGTTATTTTCAACCTGACCTTTAATGAAGTGGAACTTGTAAATGAAGTGGAACCGTTAAAAAGTAATGTAGAAATACCAGCTTGCTTTTTATAGAAACTTATATTATTATTTCCACTTGCCTGGCCAATATGGATGTAATATGCATTTGTAGCATTTGATAAATTTACATCATCAGATACTAAATAAACTCTAACAAAATTAGTTGAAGAGGGGCCAAATTTCAAATCAATCAGAAAATTCCATTCAGCACTATCAATCATTGAATTTGATGTACTTAAATAAATTTTTGAAGAGGCTATTTGTGGTCCATTGCTACGAAGCTGAAAATTATCAACTACGAAACTGGTATCATTACCAATCCATATTGGATTTTGAATAAAATCTCCATCATTAAAATTATCTATTACTTGTGAAAAACTTATGTAGGGAATCAGGAAAATAAAAATAATTAATTTCTTCATTGGAAATATTTTAAGAACTCTGTTTTTTAATAATAGGCAAACCTACATAAAATTTTCGGAAAACAAGCTTAAAATAAAAAAAAATTCGTAGGTTTGAACTCTTTTTAAATTTAATAGAAATCATGTTGAAAATATCAGTTGTAGGTGTTACTGGATTGGTTGGCAGCGTTATGCTAAAAGTATTGGAAGAAAGAGGATTTACAAATATTGATTTTATTCCTGTTGCTTCAGCAAAATCAGTAGGTAAAGAAGTGGAATTTTGTGGGAAAAAGTATAAAATAATAAGTGCTGAAGCGGCTATTGCAAAAAAACCTGATATTGCAATTTTCTCAGCTGGTGCAGATGTTTCATTGCAACTTGCCCCAATTTTTGCTGAAACCGGCTGCTTTGTGATAGACAATTCTTCCGCCTGGCGAATGTTCCAGAGAATACCGTTGGTAGTACCTGAAATTAATGCAGATAAAATTAATGATAAAACCAAAATTATTGCTAATCCCAATTGTTCGACCATTCAAATGGTAATGGCTTTAGCTCCATTGCATAAAATATATGAAATCAGCAGATTGGTTATATCAACTTATCAATCTGTTACAGGAACTGGTATTAAAGCAGTTCAGCAATTGGAGAATGAAAGTAAAGGATTGGAAGCGATAAAAGCCTATCCATATCAAATCCACAGAAATTTATTTCCACATGGAGGTGTATTCATGCCAAATAAATATACTTCAGAAGAGCAAAAATTAAATAAGGAAACATGCAAAATACTCTCAGATTATAGTCTGAGGATTACATCAACCGTTGTGAGGGTTCCTGTTACCGGAGGACATTCAATGGCTATTAATGTTGAATTTAAGAATCAATTTAAAATAGATAATATAATTAAACTGCTGGAAGAAATGACAGGTGTTATTGTTATGGATGATGTAGAGCATAATATTTATCCTATGCCACTGTTTTCTGAAGGAAAGGATGATGTTTTTGTTGGAAGAATACGTAGGGACAAATCAAATCCAAATACATTGAATATATGGGTAGTAGCTGATAATCTCCGCAAAGGTGCTGCTACAAATGCAGTTCAGATTGCTCAATATCTGATTGATAAGAAATTAGTAAAAAGCCTGAATTAACATTTAAACTTTAGCTTTATCAATAGTCCGTTAAACTATTATATGTCGCTGATATTGTTAACTTTGTCAAAGTTAGATTTGTTTGTATAATGTATTTATAATCATTTGATTATATTTTTGCAAGATAAAACTTTGTCAAAGTTTAAAGAAATATTTACCAAATCAGTTTTTATATATAAAAATAAAGTCGAACAAGTGACCCTCACGATTGCTATTGGGATACTCTTAGCAAACTACTTTTTATCAATTAGTTGAAGAACCTCATTTCGGATTTTCCATACTTTAACATGCTTTTCACGAGAATAGGACTTTGATTTAGTATCACAAATTCCTGAACTTTTGTAAAACGAAAATCTGTAGTACACAGTTTGGAACTTAAAAAAATTGACACCTCATATTTACATAACTTTACGTCAGGATAAATGCAAAATGGGTTAAATTAAATAATTCTTATATCAATATACAAGCATTACTAGCTTTAATACATTATAATTATAAAAAAACAAGCCTTTCAACTAATAATTACATATTATTATCATACCATTTTCAGTTTATAAAGCATTGCTCCTATTTATGACTTAGTATTTTCCGAGTGAAAATACACTACTCTCATTTGTGACTAGGCATTTTTCGCCATTATAATATCATGTCAGAAATATTAAAAAAAAAGCTGCCTTGTTTCCAAAGCAGCTTAACTTTGTGAAAAAAACTAAAACTAATTATTTACAACTAACATTATTCCATTAATTTAAACACAACGTAATAGAATAATGAGAGAAGAAATATCTTTTCGAATTAAGCACCCTATAAATAGTAACACTACTTAATCCATATTCTTATTTAATTAAGGATACATTGCAACTACACCATTGGTTAGATTTTCATCTATAGCAACCAAATCAGATAGGTCCACTACTCCATCACCATTTAAATCATAAACAATATATGCTACAGTTCCGTTTGTTAAATCAGTATCCATTGCTACCAAATCGGATAAGTCAATTACATCATCCTGATTTACATCTCCAACAAATAAAGCATATTTACCTGCACCTACCATTTTTAAGTTATCACCAAAAGCAGTAGTAATTGAATTGGTAAAGTTATAATTAATTACTGAAGTATTAAATGAAACAGGAAGAGAGCTCCATGTTGTAATACTATTTCTATGTTTTATAACCAAATAGTATAAATCATTAAAACTATTGGGAACAATAATGGAACAATTTCCATTTACATCTAGATTTTGATTTGTAAAACTGGCTTCAATTATAGATGTTGTTATCGTATTATGCAATTCAACAGTAATTTTGTCGGCAATTCCTGCACCCCATTGTTCTTCAACATCATTCATAGCAGTATTCATAATTGTACCATTATATAAACCTTCCAATAAAATGGTAAGATTTAATGTTTTTGTTAAAGGAACAGATTCTTCATAAGCACCTACAGAAGGAGAAGTTAAGCTTCTCGTATTGCCATCTATATCTAAAAAAATAGTTGCAATAGGAATTCCTGAAAGATAATTGCCTGCAGCAGGATGCAAATCAGAAACAGAAGTAAAACCGGGATTAACATTATATGAATTAGCATCTTGTCCGACAGCTATTTTCCATGAAGATAAATCTATAATATCTGTACTGTTATAAAATCCAAAGATACCACCATTGCCATCAGCAAAATAATCATTGTAATCAATGGTTAATCCTGTTGGATTTGGAGAAGCACCAGCAACTTTAATGGCATAATGATAACCTCCTGTATTACTATTACTTCGTGCATTATAGAAAATATTATCTTGATATATTCTTGTATTAATGGCATCACTCTGAAAAGCAAAAGTATTAGCAGTTGAGTTATTAACACCAGAACCACCAATAAAAACAGTATTAAAATACATTCCTGTATTTGCAGCACTTGCAATATCATATAATCCTATTATAGAAATTCCATTTGTAATGGAATTGACATTGGCGTCAAAACCAAGACTAATACTATTGTTTTGTACTTCAGCCAAACCACTTGTAAAGTTAATGCCTCTTATTTTAGCAAATGCGCTGCTTGAAACAACTGTAAGACCATATACCTTATTACGGGATATTATATTTGTTCCTGTAATAGGGCCGGCAAAATTAATACCTGTTAAACTTACATTTGCAGTTGCATCTGTTGATGAAATGTAATAAATAAAATTACTATCAATTACAATTGGAGCAGTTAACGAAGTATTTGAAAGTCCAGTAATAGCTGCAGATGTTGATTTGCTGGCACTACTTAGATTTCTGATTATATTCCCTTTTATTGTGCCACTTCCAATTGATGCAATACAACCATACATAACAGCACTTGATGAAGTATTATTTGAATTGATATTGGCAATCAAATTATTTGTAATTGAAAAAACAGGAGTTGTTGATGCACTATTACAAATAATACCTCTTACAGTTATACTTCCCGAAGTTGGAGCAGAAACCATGTTAATACTATTTGAAAGCGTAGCACTTCCTATTGTGTTATTTTCTATTGTTATATCACTACCACCCGAAGTAGCAATACCATTAAATCCGGTTCCAACTGAAGTATTGTTACCTATCATATCAATGCCCGAAACAATGTTATTCTTAAAAATCAATATACCACCAGCAGTTGTGTTACCTGAACGAAGACCGATAAATGAGCCATTATTAACTGTGGTTTTAATTGTGATAGAACCATTGGTAGAAGTTGAACCTATTAAATTTCCAGTTACATCACCTAAATTCACATTTCCATTATTAATATCAATTCCAAAAATATTATTGGTTGAAAAACCACCTGTTATATTCCAGTTTGTAAGTATATTGTTTTGAACAGAAGTAGCAACTCCCAAACCAACTGATATATCCATACCTTTAAAAAAATAATTACTGCTACCGGTTGTTGTAAAATAACCACTTCCATCAGAAGCATTGCCTCCGATATAATTATTGTTTATAACAAAACCACTAGCTGATGTTAATGTTCCTGTTAATGGAGTATTTGGAGTAATCCAAATACATCGTATGGTTTGTGAGCTTGTATAATTCCTTGAAACGGTTTGATAAATATGATTATTTGTAATGGAATAATTATTATTGCCACCAGCAATATCAATACCTGCAGATGCCGAACCAGCAAGATAGAAATCAAAAATATTACAATTATCAATACTATTATAATCATTATTTGCTGCATTACCGGCAGTGGTTCCATTTCCTGCATAAATACATACACCTGAATTTGCACCGTTACCATGAATATCACAATAAGAAATAGTATTATTATCATTACCATTGTTGTCTGTTGTTGTTCCTATTGCAATAGCACCGGGAATTAAATTAGCTGTTGTAATTACAGAAGCAGTTGCAGCATTAGCATTCGAACATCTTATATCCAGGTATAATAAATTGTTATTCGAAGCATCATTTATTAAAGTAAATGTATTTCCAGTAATAGCATTATTAGAAAATGCCAGATACTTTCCACTTCCATTAAAACGTCCATCAAAATTAACCCTGTCAGCACCATTCAAACGAAATAAACCATTTGCAGAACTACCAGATAAGGTTCTTATTGTATCATCAACAGGCATTATTGTTAATGAATAATTACTTCCACCTGTTTCTGTCCATTGATTTAGAGCAATATCACCATCTTCTGCAATATCCGAAATAATATGTACAGTAAGATTACCAGAAAGACCGGCTAAGTTTATACTATTAAACAATCCATCGATAGCAGTCAGATTTGGATAGTCACCATTGATTCCAACGTTAACGATCCCTGATAAAGGAGCATAAACAGAAATAGAACTGCTTATTACAAAAGAAAGTACAGAGCCATTGTCAGTTGCCTGAATGGTTTTGATTCCGCCTGCATTAAATGAAACATCATTCCATGTATAATTACCACCTGATAAACTTTGAGTAAGACCGGTAGTAGAATTTATGCTCCCTATACCACTAGCCAAGGATAATGATATTGAAGATGTATTACCAGAATCCAGATTATCATTTGCATCTGTAGCATTAACTGTAACAGAACCAGCAACATTAACAAACAATGAAGTTGGAACAGTAATAGTAAGCTTTGTTGCAACAACATCTATCGTCATAATATTACTGATAACTGCAGAACCAAAATCAGATGCAAAAACAGAACCATTGCCATCGGCAGAAAAGCCATGCGAAGTTTGATCAACCATAAACTGAAAAGATTGACCATCAACTATTCCATTTGTTTTAAGCCATATCATTAATGTTATATCATTAGAAGAACCACTTGCAATATCCAGATTGCCTGAAATTATGGGAAAAGTAATATCATTATTGGTAATTACTGGAGTTCCGGTAATTATATCTGACATTCCATCATTCAATTTAGCTCCAAGAATAGTATTTATCCATGTTGCACTTGCTGTTGGATTATTATTTTTAATTTTAATGGTAGTAACCTTGGTTGCCAATAAATCTGTTGTTGCCAAATCGGCAATAGTAAATTTAAAAACGCTAACTGCTGTACCCGATGCATTTGCAATAGAAGATACACTTCCAGCAGTAATTTGTGAAATAGGAGTAATAACTTTTGAAGTAGCGTCATTTGATGAGGTAAAAGGAATAAAATTACCAGCATCGGCACCAATATCTGTTGGAGTTAAACTACTTCTTGTTTCACCATCAAAATCATTAATTATCCCATTATCCATACCATTGGCTTCAATCATAGTAGAATTTAAAGCACTGATGTGTAAATCTGGCATTGCCGAAGCAGGATTTATAAATTGAGGGTCGCTGTTTATGCTGTTTAAATCCTGTCCTACAACAGTTTTCCAATCCGAAAGACTTACTACATCCATAGAATTATAAAAACCAATTGTTCCTCCTATTCCATTGGCAAAATAATCATTATAGTTAATAGTTAATCCGGAGGGATTTACAGTTGTACCTGCAACCTTTACTGCATAATGTTTTCCTGTACCGCTTCCATTTGAACGGGCATTAAAGAAAATATTATTTAATATATTCCGGGAATTAGTACCTAAGCTATTTAAAGCATAAGTTGCACTTGCTGATGTGCTCACATCTACACCACCAATATAAATACTATTAAAATAGAAATTATTTGTTCCAGCTCTTTCATTAATACCAAAAATAGAATCTCCAACTGTAATATTGCTTCCCAAACTTATCATGTTATTCTGAAAAGTCGTGTTACCGGCATTAATATAAATTCCATTTATACTGGAACTTGTATTGGTGGAAGTTCCCAAATCTAAATTGTAAATAAAATTTCTTTCAACAATATTGCTACCTGTTGTTGGTCCGTTATAATACAAACCAATAATACTTTTTTGCCCGTTATATGTATTTGATAATGAATAAATGGTATTTTGACTAACCGTTTGTCCTGCCAAAGAAGATGAATTCATTGCAATACCAATCAAACTGGAAGTAATACCAGTGCCATTAGTAGTTGCAATAGCTTGTGCTGAGAGATTATGAACTGTATTTCCTGTTAGTGTATTTGTACCTGCCCCAATATATATTCCATAAATCATTGGTCCGCTTGCACTGGCAGGAAATGCATTATAGCTATTGTTAATATTGGCTACTGTATTATTGGTAATCATATTTATACCTGTTGAAGCCACATGAATACAATTAATAAACTGTTTTACTGTACCTGTAGTGGCATTTGCTAAATTAATACTGTTAGCTGTTGATTTACTCCCAATTGCATTGTTGTTGATTGTAACAGCTGTTGCATTTGCATTCTGATAAAGTGCATACATAGAATGTGTGTTAGCTAATACGCTGCCAGTAGCTGTGATAGAACCAATTACATTATTTGAAATATTAGCTGAAGTAACAGATGAACTTACAATGCCATAAGAGTATGTATTTGATGTTCCATTTGTTAATGTAATTGAACCTGTACCTATACTATCTCCGATGATATTTCCTGTAATGTTTCCAATATTTGCAGTACCTGCAACCAGATAAATACCTGCCCAGGTACCCGGAACAGCTGCATTTGTTCCGTTAGATACCCAATTAATATTTCTGATAATATTATTCTGGACTGAACTGGCTGTTGAAGTTGCTAAGTTTAAGTACATCCCAACAAATCGATTGTTTACTGTAGATGAACTTATCGTCCATGGCAAACTACCACAGTTTATTGCAGAACCTCCTATTTTATTTCCATTAATCGAAAAATTATTTCCATAAGTTGTATTACTTAAATAAATACCATAAGTAGTACCAGCACCACCGGTATAAGCAGTAGTCTGATAAAAACTATTATTTGAGATTGTAAAATCGGTATTTCCTGTTGATAAATAAATACCGGCACATCCTGCGGCCAGATTGTAATCATATATTTCACAATTATTTATTGTAATATTACTATTTGCAATATTTGCCGAAGTTGTACTTCCATTTGCATAAACACATTTGGAAGGTTTACTGGAACCTGCAGGTCCGATTTTGCAATTTGAAATTACAATATTATCATTTCCATTTCCACCTGAAGCAGCAGTACTTATAAAAATATTTCCTCCATTTGTGCCTAAAGGAACCATGGAAGAACCTAAAATATTACAATTCATTATTGTATCAATAGATGCATCTGTAATAAATTTAATTGTAGCTGTTCCTGATGTAGCCGAAGTACTTAAATTTGAAATAGTCAAAGAATTTAAACCATCATTTAATCCGTTGATTGTAACATAATCAGCACCATTCAAATTTAAAAGAGGATTTCCTGCAACAGTTCCCGAAATAGTTCTTATTCCACTTGGTAAAACAGTAAGTGATGTCCACATACCTCCGGCACCTGTAAGTGCGTTAGTACCAGCTTCATTTGTTATATCATCGGTAATAGTTAATACAATTATCTTACCAGATTGATCTGCTGAATTTAATGCAGCAAAAGCACCACCTGAATTGGATAGCGATGTATAAACACCATCCTGTGCCAATGAGCCTGTTACTGTAATTTGTGCATTTGCATTATTTATAAATGCATTTACACTAATTACAAAAACGAATAAAAATATATATATTC
>CAIZXK010000277.1 GCA_903936865.1 uncultured Bacteroidales bacterium
GCTTTCCAGATAGTATAATGTTTCACCGCTGCCGTTAATCTGAATACAGGATGGTGAATCCTGTTTGGAAGGAAAGGTGAATTTTTTATCAATAGTATTAACAATTTTATTTTAATTCCTCATTTGTTTACTAAAAGTAAATATCTATTATATTTTTTAGGCCTTTCATTCTTACTTTTGTTGATATCAATTATTGAATTTTCATATATAAATGAAGTTGTTTTAGCTAAAATGTCTGGAGTTAAAATAGAAATAAGAAGGAATGTACTTCAGTGGAACTTTTTCGGAATCTTTTTTAGAGATACTCTATTTGTAGCTTTTTTTACCATGTTTAAGATTTACCGCGATGCGATTAAAGCAAATAAATTATTAAAGAGAAATGCAGAATTGGAAAAGCAATATTTTCTTAGTCAGATGGATACTATTAAGTCAAAAGTGAATTCTCATTTTTTCTTTAACACTCTTGACAGCATTTATTCGCTAATTATTACCAAATCGACAAAAGCATCTGAAACTGTACTTAACCTTTCAGATTTAATGCGTTATGTAGTTGGAGAAAGTGATAAAACATGGGTTTCTCTTGAAAAAGAAATCAATTTTTTACGAAATTACATTGAGTTAGAAAAAGTTAAAGACTCATCAACTAATTTGAGTTTTGAAATTACTGGAAATACAACTGAATATGAAGTTCCACCAATGATATTTGAATCATTTGTTAATAATGCAATCAAATATACCAATTTTCGTAATGATGGTTTTGTTTCTATAAAAATAATATGTGAATCAGGTATTATTTATTTTAATTGTAAAAACACTATTAATTATCATTCTGATAAAAATATGAAATCAACAAAAAAGGGAATAAACAATACTCGTAATCGCCTGAATATGATTTATAATCATAATCACAGTCTGGATATAATAGAAGAAAACGGATATTATATTGTAAATTTATTGCTTAAAAGCAATCTTTTTAATAATTGATTATGAATAAACATATCTTTTTACTTACGAAAATACAACATTAATTTGTCGTAACTAATCAGATTAAAGAATTCAATATCTTTAGATAATACTCAAAAATATTTAGTTATTAACAAAATGGAGATGGTTATTAACAAGCTGTTTTTCGGATGTTTGAAAAACAGAGTAGTTATTAACAATTGTTGATAAATATGGGTTTTGATGTTGATAATCAATTTGTAATAAGTTTGGTTTAGGAAAAAAAGTGTTGTTACTTTGTATCAAAATAAATACGATATTGAGCAAAAAACCAACATATAACGAACTATTTCAAAAAGTAATAGAATTAACTTCGATTGTAGAAGACTTGATAAAAGAAAATGCATTCCTTCGAGACCGATTATCTTATTTTGAGAACCCTAAAAATAGCAATAACAGCTCAATACCACCTTCAAAAGACGAAAATCGTCCGTTAAGAAATCAAAGTCTTAGAGAAAAGACAGGCAAAAAAGTTGGAGGACAACCAGGTCATCCAGGTACAACACTGACAATGCAATTAGAACCAGATGAAGTTTTTGATCTAATTCCTGCATATTGCAATTGTTGTGGCGAAGATTTAACCAATGTAGAACAAGAAATACTTGAAAAACGTCAAGTTATAGATATTCCTATTATAAAGAGCATTACTAAAGAATACCGTTTATATCAGAAAAAATGCAAATGTGGTCATATTGCTCAAAGTAAATTCCCTGAACAAGTAAATTCAAGCGTTCAATATGGAACAAATTCAGAGGCTATGATCAGCTATTTGCATAGCAGACAATATCTTTCGTTTAATCGTATTGAAGAATGTTTAAATGACATATTTGGATTGAAAATCAGTGAAGGAGGTGTACATAATTTGCTTGAACGTTTTACACTAAAAGCAAACCCTGTTTATCAGGAAATAAAGAGCAGAATCCAAAATGCAAGTTCTGTTGGTACAGACGAAACCGGTGCAAAGGTAAATGGGAAAAAACACTGGTATTGGGTGTGGCAGAATAATGCACTTACATATATTGCACATTCAATGAACCGAGGTATTGATACGATTAAATATGAATTTGCCAATGGATTACCCAATGCAATATTAACTCACGACCGATGGAGCAGCCACTTTCATTGTAAAGTAAAAGGACATCAGCTTTGTATTCCTCATCTGCTTAGAGATTTAAAATATTTAGAAGAACTTTACCAATGTCAATGGGCTACAGATTTGAAAAAACTATTCCTTCGTACAATGGAATTCAAAAAAACACTACTTCCTCAGGATTATTTTCATCCAAATAGTAATAGAGATAATTACGAACAACAGCTTATTGCATTATTAAACTTCCCAATTGACAATGCTCATAAAAAAGCAAATACGCTACAAAAAAGTTTGGTGAAAAATCGAAACAATATCTTTACATTTCTTTATTATGAAGATGTTTATCCCGATAATAATGCCTCCGAAAGAAGTATTCGAAATGTAAAAGTCAAACAAAAAATATCGGGACAATTCAAATCTATTAAAGGTGCACAAATTTATGCTATCAATCGTTCTATTATTGATACAATAGCGAAATCTAATCAGAATATTATGAATGGCTTAAATATTATTGCTAATTTTACAGCTGATTAGTTACAATTTGTCTAAATCTGTGTTTATCGGAAGAAGAAATTCTAATTAACTCATCACCTAATTTTATTGTCAATCCATCTGGAGTAATCGCACTTTTAATATTAACAATATAACTCTTATTTACAAAAACAAATTCATCAATTGATAATTCTTTAATAAATTTCTTGAGGGTTATATACTTTATATATTCATTTTTGTCATAAGTGTATATATAACAATGATTTTCATCCTTTCTGACAAAGTGAATATCACTTCTTAAAATGTTAACTAATTTCAAAGGATTTACTATTGAAACCAGAATATAAGAACTTTGATCATTTTTACTATTTTCTTTAAACATTCTAGCATTATCAATTTCAATGGATTCTTTTACAGCAGTTAAGGCATTAAGCAATCGAATAGGTCTTATTGGTTTGGTAACAAAATCAATTATTTTATAATTGTATCCTTCCAGGGCATATTCTCCGTGTGAAGATACCACAACAACCTTAACAGATTTATCTATAAATTGCATTAACTCAAAACCAAAAGAATTTTTCATTTCCATATCGAGAAATATCATTTTAACATTTAAATCCTTTACTGCTTTAGCTGCACTCATTATATCAAAAAATTCAGCAACACATTCAAATTCCTTATTTTCTTCCATCAACGTCAAAAGCTCTTTATGAAGTAATTCATCATCATCAATAATTGCATATTTAATTGTTTCCATTATATTTGTTTTAATATGCAAATATATAAAAATATTATACAACATCGAATATGTTATATACTTAAAGTTTTTCTCATCTAAACACTTGTAAATATCAATGATATGAATTAAATCCCAAAATCAAGACCCATTAATTAAACCTGAAGATTAGGCTATTTATAATTGATTCTTCACTCTAAAAATAAATTATGATCATATTTTATCTTTTTATTCATTGAAGATTACATAAAATACTGAATTTGTATGATAGATTTAACATTTAAAATTACTACTAATGCAGACCACATTTTGACTTTATTAAATAGCTTTATAAGCAATGTAACATACTGATATATTGCATCTTATTTTAAATACTTCATGTATCAGACCACAAATTAGCTTACGGGGTTTGCATATGCTTGCATTCAATTTATCACTTACTTATTTTTGTTGCCATTCATCTTCTTAAAAGCAAGAATAATGATGTTTTTATTTTTATAATTTCTGTAAATTTATTAAATAATGACATAGCTAATCAACAAAACTGCATGCATTAATCAATTCAATTTCTTATTTAACCCGACGAGCAGGATAACGGAAGCGGGTGGAAAAAAAACAATAAAAATTAATATTAATAAAATTCGAAATTTAAAATGAAAAAAATTCTTTTAATTTTATTGCTGGCAATTATCGGATTTGGCAGCAGAACTATGGGGCAGGGCACTTGTACGAATGCCCTGCAAATTTATCCGAATGATACAATTAAGTATCAGAAATTAAATGCTATAGACACTAACTATTGGTTGAAATTTACAGCAAATGATACTTCAGTTTTTTTTAGAATTGCAAAATCAGATACCAATGTAACTACTAATGTTTATTTATACCATGCACCCAATGGATGTAATTCTTATTCTTTAGTAACATACTTAGGAAATGGTAATAATTTTAACTATAATAATTTAATTATCGGAGATGAATATTTTATTAAATTTACACAAAACACATCATTGCAATATTTTACCTTGTTTTCAACTAAAACACCTAGTTATTCGCTTTGTGCCTCGCTGCTAAATTTGAATAATTACTCGTGTTGTAACTTTCCGTTGCCATCAAATACTGAATGTGAATTAATAAGAATCTGTGAAAATGATTCAATTGAAATTTTGCCTTCATCTAATTATTCATTTTCTAATACTACTTGTACTTTTCAATATGATTTTTTTGGAGATGCAACTCCTATTCCATCTATACCAAGTTCATGTACAATTGGTGCAATGCATATTAATACCTCTTTTGCAAATCCGGGAAAATATTACATCAAACTTAAGATATGGGAACAAGACGGAACAGCAATACCAGATGATTTAATTTTAGGAGGAATGCATGATTGTTACATTACAGTTCTTGGTCCACCAAATTCTGATATTTTAAATGTCCCTTCACCGGTTTGTGTGGGATCTCATTTAGAATTAATAAACCAAATACAACCCGGATATACTTTTAATTTTGGAAATCTATATGTTCATCAAACTTTAGGTGGTATGATATATACAGATTGTCCATGCCCGGGTACTTATCCAATTTCAGCAACTGTAGATAATGGTTGTGTTGTTACCACCACAAATTATGTTTTAAAAGTATCACTTTTACCTCAACTATTTACGGCAGATACTATTTGCCCTAAAGATACTATTGAATTTATCGGAACAAGCTGTATTGATAATAATAATTATTATTTACAATTTTGTACTTATTTGTGGAATTTTGGTGATGGATATATTTCCAATATTAAAAATACAATTCATGCATATTCTACACCGGGAGTTTATACAGTAACTTTCACAATATTTTATAATGATCAATCCGGTTGTGTTTCAAGTGAATCCGTTACCAAAAATATAGTAGTTATAATGCCCGAAAAACCTTTGATTATGGGTAATCATTCAAATTGTGACAAAGAAGGTAGTCAATACAAAATACAGAATTATAATCCAAATTATACTTATCAGTGGTATTTGAAAAACGGATATGGTACTATAAACAATATTTCTAATGGAGTTATAACTATAGATTGGTTTGATAATACCTATGGATGTCCATATGATACCTTAGTGGTAAAAGTGATTGATGAATATGGCTGTTCAGATACTTCATATTTCCTGATTTATTCTTGTTGTTATGGTAATACTGGTGATATTGTTTACTTTGACGAAGTAACATTTAGTACAAATGCACTTTTTGATAATAATATTAATAATTATGTATTTAATGAAAATGTAATAATAAATGCAAATATTGAATTCAAAGATGCAACAGTACACATGGGGCCCAATACAAAAATTATTGTAAATCCTGATGCTATGTTAACAATTAATAATACTGAAATCAGTTCATTGATTGATTGTTGCAACGATATGTGGGATGGTATTTATGTGGAAAATCCATTGTCAAAATTATATATTAATAATAAATCAATCATACAGAATGCTCAAAATGCAGTGGTTTCACGTAACAAAGGTTTTATCAGTCTTTTAAATTCTACGCTTAAAGATAATTACCGCAATGTTATAATTGAGGATTATAGTCTTACATTACCCTATGATTACACACCTTATCCTTTTACATTAATGGCATGTACTATTACTGGCAATTATTCTTTATTACATTCACCTTATTACGGTTTACAAACTTATACAGGCATCGAAACCAAAAATGTTCATAATCTGACAATTGGTGATTTTAACGACCCTTCCTATAAAAATACTTTTGAAAATATATATTGTGGTATTAAAGGAGTAAACAGCAATTTGTATATATACAACAACGACTTCTTGAATATTCAGTTACCTCAGGGTGTTACTGTCCCTTCTTTTGGCTCAGATCCTACTGCTATTTACCAACCAACTTGCATATATTCCATTTATAACAATAGTTTGAAAAAACTGCCTGTTTGCGAATTGATTGTTGGTCAATCTATTTATCAATATACTAATAATAACAATATGATAAATTGCCAGAATGGAGTTTATTCTTATAACCAAAGGGTAGAGATTTTAGGCAATTATATTGAGAGTAATTCTTATGGTATATGGGCAAAAAACATTTTTGATTTATCAAAAATTAATGAAAATTCAATCGGAACCAATCAATATCCAAGTCATGTTGGTATCTTTGCAAATAATATTATTCCAACTAAACTAAACCTGGATATAAATAATAATTTGGTTTTCCCGATTCTTAATGGTATTATTATTGCCAATTGTTTATCAGAGCCACGTAACGGTCAATTTAAAGTAAATGCATTGGATAATTTCATTTATTTTAATCCTATTTTTATCAATACTGCTCAAAAGTATAGCAGTGGTATTAAATCTCATAACAACAACGGTATTGTTATCAGTTGTAATCAGATTAACCAATTTAATTCGGCTTCTGCTCCAACTTCTTTTATTGGCTTATTTGGTATAAATACAATTAAAACCCCACATGCACAGGTTTTAAACAACTATAGTTCAAAAATGGGTGCTGCTATTAATGTTTTTGGCGATTGCAGCATGACCGCATATAATTGCAACCACCTTGAAGATTCGTACTATGGTTTTTTGTTTAATCAGGATGCTGTTATTTCCGATCAGGGTGATCCTTATATTAATACAGATAATCAATGGATTGGTAATTATGCTATTGGTAATGATTATCGCAAAATCTGGGAATCAGGTAGTTTGCTATCAAGTATTACCCCTATTAGATGGTATGTTCAGAATATTTTAGGTGGTATTTTTGATCCTGAAAATAATACTGCAGGAAATCAAACAAATAACCTGATAATCCCAAACTATAATAATAATGGGAGTTCTACCTGTATTAGTTGTCAGTTCAAATTTTTCGGCAGCTCAACTATGAATGCCGAATTGCGCGAAAAATTATACGGAAAAGTAGTAAGGAACGAAAATAATTATGTAATTTTGGACGAGCAATACAAAATTTATGATATGACTACCTTATACCAAGTATTAAAATCCGATACCAGCCTGATGTATCTGGGTGATACTTCCGATGCAGCCTATCAGCAGTTTTATGCCACACAAAAAACTGAAAATATCGGCAAATTCGATGAGGTTCAGACTCTGATTACTGAGGGGGAAACTACACTTGCAATCAGCAAAAATGAGAGTGTACAGGATCAGAAACTGATAGACTATTACCTGAAAACCGCTACCGATATTTATCTGAAAACGTATTGTGTTGATAATTACAATTTAACTGCACTACAAATAGATTTTCTGACTACACTTGCCAATATTACCCCATGGGAAGGTGGTGATGGGGTATATATTGCCCGCTATATGCTTAATATTGAAGATGACCAGAATATGGCTGACTATGCTATGGCGCCCCAAAAACAGTTTGCAGATGTTAAGGCAAATACTGCTAAACTTTATCCAAATCCTGCTCAAAATGAGGTAATGATAGCGTTTGATAAAACTTTAGGAGTTGATGGCATACTCGAAATTTACGGATTCACTGCAAATAAAATTCAAAGTATTGAATTAAAATCGGGCTATCAATTTATTTCTGTTTCAACTAAAGACCTGAAACCAGGTATTTATATGTATCGTATTTTGGTAAATGACAAGGTAATTGCAAAAGACAAATTACTGATTATAAAATAATACTTAATAAAAGCAGGGGATTAAATCCCCTGCTTTTTCTAATTAAAATGAAAAAAATAGTTTTAATAATAATTTTGTATTTTCTTCCTTTTTTTAATTTAAATGCACAACATATAGTCAATAATCTTGTGCCTAATCCAAGTTTTGAAGATTATATACAATGTCCTGATAATATGGCTCAAATAACTTTTGCTTATCCTTGGACTGATTGTTTAGGGGGGGGCGGGTCATCTGATTACTTTAATTATTGCACCTCATATCCTCTATTACTTGATTACCTTTCTCTACAACATCCAAGAACTGGAGTAGCTATGGCTGGTATTATATTATTATTTAACCAAAACCCATTAAGTGGTTATAGAGAATATATTCAAGTTAAATTACAAGAGATATTAACTAAGAATAATAAATATTGTATAAATTACTATGTTTCATTAACTAATTATGCTTTATTAGCCACTGAAAATATACAAGTTTACTTTTCGGAAAATCAAATTATACAAACAGATATTAATTTCTTTACACTTTTACCACAAATTAAAAATAAAAAAGGAATTATTAAGGATACTGCCAATTGGGTTAGAATTACTGGAAGTTTTATTGCTAATGGAGGTGAAAAATATATAACGATCGGAAATTTCGATTCTACAATTAATACAAATTATACTATTGTAAATTATGGCTTTGTAGGTGCTTATTACCTAATCGACGACGTCTCCGTTTGTGAATGCAGTTTTGATATAAACCTTGGGAAAGATACCAGCCTGTGCGAGGGAGAAAGCCTTATCTTAAACCCAATGCTACCCAATGCCAGCTATACCTGGCAGGATAGCAGCCATGCCGCTACTTATGAGGTAAAACAGCCCGGCACTTACTGGGTGCGTGCATTCGTAGCCGAATATGATATAACATCAACCGATACAATCGTAATAACCGCCGGAGACGATAGCTTTTGCAACCCGCCACTAATAATACCCAATGTAATTACACCAAATGGCGATAGCCAGAACGATAATTTCCAGATACAAAACGCCGAAACCTATGACATTGCCCTGCAAATCTATAACCGCTGGGGAGTACTTATATACGAAACTACAAACTACCAAAACAATTACAATTGCAACGACTGTGCAGCTGGGGTTTATTACTATGTACTCAAAGCAAAGAGCAAAAGAAATGGAAGGGAGAAAGAGTATAAGGGGAGTTTGACGGTGATGAAATAGAAATATAATAATGAATTTATACCTTTACCTTATTCAAAGCTACCAATACCTTATTTATCTTTATTACCTTTTTATAAATACCTAATTTTATCAGATTAAATTATAATAACAAATTAAACACAATCTAAAAATGAAAAAATCATTACTTATTACAGCTATTTGCTTGTTTTCAATCATTTTGATAAAAGCACAACCCACAAATTTTCATATTCAAACTAAAAATGGTAATAGTAGAAATACATTACAAAAACCTTCAGAGGTTAAAGAAAACTTCAAACATCAGAATAAGCATGATTTGCAAAAAAGCAAATCACTCGTTTGGAATTGGGACACGATAGTAACTTATTCGGCACAGGATAGTTTGTCTTTATTATTTTCACGAACGTATGATAATGCCGGTAATATTCTGACAGATAAAAGAGAAGTAAGGAAAAACAATATATGGTCTAAAGATCAAGAGTATTCATATATTTATGATAATAATGGGAATACAATACTGTCAACATTCAAATCTTGGTTTAACGGCTTTATTTCAGAATATTATCAGGATACTTGCATTTATAATACCAATGGTAACCTATTAAGCAAAATTACAAAAGATTTATTACAGGGGGTTAATACAAAAAAGTACACATGTAACTATACCATTAACGGGGAGAAACAGCTTGAATTATTCGAAAACTGGCAAAATAATGCATGGGTTAATTTGAGCAAATACACTTATAGTTACGATTTAAATGGTAATAATTTATCAAACACTAACGAAACATGGGTAAATAATTCGTGGGAGAATAACAACAGGCATACCTATACTTATGATTTAAACGGAAATATGCTATCAGAAATATATGAAAACTGGACAAATTCATTATGGGTTAATTCATCTAAATATTCTTATACCTATGATTCTAATAACAATATAATAACTGATTTAACTGAATTCTGGGTAAGCACAACAAATTCGTGGATGGGATTATATAAAGATTCCAATACGTATAATTCTAATGGTGTTTTGCAAATTACATTTCACAATGTTTGGTATAATAATGCATGGTTAACAAATTTAAAAACTACAAACTCCTATAATTTAAATGGTGATTTAATAAGTATATTTGGAGAAAATTGGCAGGATACTATCTGGGTAAATAATTATAAACAAACATTTACTTATGATTTAAATGGCAATTCCATTTTTGGCAAACAAGAAAAATGGAGTAATAATAGCTGGGTTTTGAGCATGTACAATCTTATAAATATATATACATCAACCGAAATTTATTATCTGTCAGCTATACCTGCTTATTATATTGCTCACTTTACATCTTTTACAACAAAAATAAATGAAAATAAGGTTGATCTTAGACTAAATATCTTCCCCAATCCTGCCACTACCCAAGCTACGATAACTTATACACAGCAAAATAAAGATAGCAAGTTGCAAATCTATAATATGCTGGGGCAACTAATATATGAGGAAAAACTACCCAAAGGCAGCAGCCAAACTAACATAGATACCAGAACCTATAAAAAAGGTTTGTATAAAGTGGTGGTGATAGGAGAGAAAGGACAAGGAAGTTTACTGATTGCGAAATAATTACTATGATTTTATCATGAGGTTAAATAAATAATACAAATTATATAACTATTAATAGATCAGTAAAAAAAGAAATCCTCTGGGAATATCTGTAGCAAAAAAATAATCCCCAATTTTTATGATTTGCAAGAATTAAAAAATAAAATTGGTATCACTAATCCCAGATATTAATTTCAGTTTAATTATAGTGAGAAAAATCAATTATCAATAAATCAATGGATAATATAATTGAAAAAAGATAAATATAACATTTAAAAGGAACACTTTATATTATCCCCTTAACCATCTTCATGGATGGTTATTTCCCTTTCCAAATCTGCCTGATTTCTTTCATTAGAAATGAGGATTTACAACAATCAATATATATATTAAATTCGATAGATTTTATCAATTCCTGTAAATCCTTATTGTTTTAGAAATAAGAGAGTGGCAAATATTTTCAATCCTATTGATAGCAGTTATATTAAATTTTTATAAGGTTTAAGCCTAAAATATGATTATGACCACATTTTGGTTTTCTTTAGATCTTTATGTGTTTATGCAAAATACTGAATTTTAACTATCAACTATTTAATATATTTCAATTTGTCCACCTTTAGCCTTTACTGAGACTTAATCTATTGCATTACTTTATTTGCCGATGTATATTTGTAGCCTGAAAAACATTTTAGAAACAAACCAATTTAAAACCAAATACCATAGGATATGAAAAGAATCTTGCTCTTAATTGCTGTATTAACAACAAATACCTTTTGTTTTGCACAGCAATTACAAATCAATCATCAACCGATAATCTGGCTAAGTGCCGATAAGGCAGGAAATACCAACAATCGTTGGGACGATATAAGCGGTAGTCAGTACCATGCATATACGGCAAGCGGACAAAGTTTACCCAATCAGGGATGGTTTAATTTCAACAAATGTTTTGTTTTCGATTCAAGTACACAGGCATTACGAATTAACTATATGCCGGGTTCTACTGAAAACAATTGTATTTTCACCGTATATCATACCCATGATACAACTACTGAATTGGGCTTATGGTATCTGTTTCCCGATACAGCAAAATATTGTTTTCTTACAACCCGAAATGTAAAAAGCACAGGTACAAGGGTTAAATATTCCGATTCCACATTTACCCGTGCCATTATCAATACCTCCATGCAAAAATGGAAAAATATTCATGTAGATTCGCTCAATAGTTATATGTTGCTGGGTGGAACTGATAGCTTATCCTACAGAGGTAAATTAGCTGAATTTATGATGTTCAATACCACACTCAAAGGTAAAGAACTTATCAAAGTGCATACCTATCTGGCTATTAAATATGGTATCAGTTTATTTGAAAGTAATTATATTGGCTCAAACGATAGTATTTTATGGAATTATAAAGAGAATAAAACCTTTGATAAAGAAATTGCCGGAATAGGAAAAGATACACTTTTAAATATTATTCAAACTCAATCGGCGGCACAGGGTGGAAACAATATAATTACGATTGCAGCAAATAAACTGGCTTTAACAAATGAACTTAATACTACAAATATCAATCAGGGCGATTTCCTGATATGGAGCAGCAATAATGGCAATATCAATAGCATAGTAGCCGATACTCTACCTGCTACTTCCATTAATAATCTTACTGAAAAGAAATGGATCATACAACGAAGTGGAAATACCGCTTTTGACATACCTACGCAAGTGATATTTGATGCCTCACAGCTTGATAGTGTGGGTAGATGCTTATTGTTGATAAACAGACCTGCTGATGGCGTTTTTAATAATGCCGCTACTGAGATTTATCAACCTGACAGCTCAGATACACAATTGAAATTTTATTTTTCAAATATCAAATGGGATACGGATTCTTCGGGCAAAGATATATTTACCTTCTTAACCGGAACGAAACTGACATTGCTTGCTTCTACAGCAAACAATGCAAATAACAACCCTGCTTCTTCAAACTACTCAGCCAAACTCGATGTTTTAACGGGTTCTTCTCCTTTTATTTTTTCAGTGATACCCGACAGCTTACCCAATAATATCAATACCTGGACATCGTCAGACTCAATGCAATATCTTTACGGACTGGCAACAGGGAAATATACAGCCATCGTAACTGACGTAAAAGGAGCAAAAGATACTGCGGTTTTAGAAATTCCTACAGCACCCAATGTTGAATATAGTCAGTTGATAAATAATGGATCAGCATCCAATACTTTTACTGAAAACAAACTATTGGTTTATCCCAATCCTGCTGATAAGTATTTTATTATTACCATTCAACTCTTACAGAAAGAAACGGTAGTGCTAACATACAGAGATATACAAGGCAGAGTAATTTTCGAAAAAACATTAAGTGGAGCCAATTCCTATTTTTTATATGAAGATGGTTTAAAAGAAAAAGGGAGTTATATTATTGAAATAAAAACCAATACTGCAAATAAAACAGTAAAACTTGTAGTAAATTAAAGTCCTAAGTAAGCTTATCGTTCAAAATATAAACAAAATCAAAATGAAAAAGAATTACATATCCATCATTATATTAGCCGTTGCATTAATTACAGCTATCAGCATTTATGCAACAAGTAAAGATAAATCATCAAACAAAAGGAAAGCAATAACTAACAGTACAAAACAAATAGCTGTCAACGATTCCCAAGAACTAAAAAATAAAAATGTTCCGCAAAAAAAGTTGAAAAATAAAATACAAACATTTCATATTTATAAAGCCTTAAATAAATACGAAGGAATAATCGGTAATTTCAAAAATAATAAATCCGACAATCCTTCCGATAATATTTTCCATATAACTATCGATAAAGATTTGTCTTTAAATACAAGCGTTTATCTTGAATATGAATTATATGGTTTACAGGATTATACTTCGGTATGCAGAAGTGTAAACGACCAACTTACCACAGGAGGCTATTTTGTAAAGAAAAGCGAAGGATGGAGTAAACAAAGTGAACAACTCAGCATAAAACAATTAAAACAAGGCAAAAATATTATCAGGTTTACAGTACCCGAAAATGCAGAATATGCCTATAAAGTCAGAAATGTATGTCTGATTGTTAAACCTGCCGTTAGAAACGAAAGCCGTCGTTTGGTAGTAAACCAGCCCAATACATTTACATTTTTTCAGAAATTTGGTTACTTGCAGGGTTTTGTATCAGGTAAAGGAAGCGAAAATGCACAACTGAAGGTAAATGATAAATCGTTTAGTAACAATAATGGTAATTTTGAAGGACTGGTTGAAAAAAGCACTTTAGATTCAAATGTATGGAAAGCTACTGTTACAGCTACTTTTGAAGATGGAATGCAACTAAAAACAGAAGTTAATTATCAACAATCAGTTGAGTATGATTATACTTACAACTTCAACAATCATATCAAACAAAGCCTGCAACAGGCAGAACCTGAAAAAGAAATTAATTTTATACATGAAGGGTTGCAACTAAGCGGCAAAGCACAATCAGTAAAAACAAATGTTCAGCTATCAGCAACTTCTTTACGGTCTGTTGATATGCCGCCAATGGGTTCAGGTATGGTAAATGTAACAGGCGAAAGCAAAGGTTATCGTTTGTTGCCTCACGGGACTCAGTTTGAGAATGAATTAAAACTTGCCATTAAATACGATACTACATTATTACCCAAAGGATACCGGGCATCGGATATACGTACCTATTATTTTGATGAAAAAGTTAATAACTGGGTAATTGTTCCTATAGATACTATTGATAAAACTACTTGCATGGTAATATCCCGTACAAATCACTTCTCCGATTATATCAATGCCATTATCAAAGTACCTGAATTACCCGAAACGCAGGCATTTACACCTACTTCTTTAAAAGACATCAAAGCTGCCAATCCCATAGCCGGATTAAATATAATTTCGCCACCTTCAGCTAATAATATGGGAACAGCCAATATAAGCTTTCCTATCGAAATACCTCCCGGACGACAGGGAATGCAACCCAATCTGGCTTTGCAATACAACAGTGCCGGAGGCAATGGCTGGATGGGTATGGGCTGGGATTTATCCATTCCTTCCATAACTGTAGAAACCCGCTGGGGAGTACCTACCTATCGTAACGATGTAGAATCGGAAGACTATCTGATTGCCGGCGAACAGATTGCACCTGCTTTACATGAAGGTAATGCAGCTCCTTTGGTTCACAGAGCTATTTTTGTAGCAAGAGATACAGCTCAGACTAAACAATATGTACCTCGTATTGAAGGAGCTTTTAACAAAATTATCCGTCATGGTACTAACCCTAAAAACTATTGGTGGACAGTTACTGACCGAAATGGAATTACTTATTATTATGGAAAATACCTAAGCAGAACCTTTAATGATACATTAAGCAGATTATGCGATGATAATGGAAATATTGCACATTGGGCTTTAACAGAAACACATGATTTAAATGGTAATTTTATACAATACCAATATGATACCATTCAAAATACTGGATTAGCTCAGGGTACAGTAAAAGGCAGACAAATTTATATTAAAAAGATTTTATATACAAATTATAATAATGAATCAGATGGCAAATATTCAGTTGAATTTGAAAGAGAAAACAATGATGTTTATCGAAGACCTGATATGATTATTTCGGGTCGTTATGGTTTTAAGGAAGTTACTGCACATTTACTTAAAAGAATCAGAGTAAAATATATTAATGAAGTGATTAGAAAATATACACTTATATATCACGAAGGAGCCTTTTACAAAAATTTATTATGTGGTATATTTGAAGAAAATCAGGATAGCCCTTTTTTAAATACTACTATTGATGCAAATTATTTGGTTTGTAATCCAGGAATAGATATAATTAAATATAAAGGAACAAAAAGACATAGTTTTGATTATTATGATGATATAAATCAAACACACTTCACTTCTCCCACTTCTTTGTCAATAGATGAAGATGATGAATCAACGGGAATAATAGGATTTGTTGATGTTTCACCTATTGGTGCAACTAGAAATTATTCACCAAGTGTTGGAGGAGGTTTAAATGTAGGATTAGGCAATAAAGTTTGGAGCAAATCGATGAGTGGTGGGGGTAATTATAATTATTCATATTCTAAAACAGAAGGTATTGTTGCATTGGTTGATATTGATGGAGATGGCTTACCCGATAAAGTCTTCAAAGAAAACGATACGCTTTGGTACAGAAAATTAAAGCAGGATATGCTAACCTTTGATGACAAAAAAGAATTATTCGGTGCACCACAGAATTTTATGACTGAAGTTTCTAAAACCAATACATGGGGAATGGAAGGACATTTAGGCTGGTCTATATTATCTTTAAATGCAAGTGGTAACTACCCTCAAACTGAAAGTTATACATCTACCTATTTTGCTGATGCCAATGGAGATGGTTTATTAGACATTATTGGAGGTGGTATTGCTTATCTGAATCAATTGCAAAATGGAATACCTCATTTTGTAACGACAACATCTGACACTGTATATATTGGAGATAATGCATGTGAGTATATAATTCATACTGGAACTCTTAATGATTCTATAGCTATTAATAAAGATGATGATGACAAACCTACAAAATTTTTTAATTTATTAAACGAATCCGTAAGACTTTGGATTGCTCCTTATGATGGTACTAGTAATATCAATTCATCTGTTCAGTTGATAAAAGACACATCTTTTGCCAGAACACAATCACATTATGTAGATGGTATAAGATATACGATTCAGCATAACAATAATGAATTAATATTTGACAGCATACAGGCAAGCAATTATATATCAAAAGCAGTAAATTATTCAAATCTAGGCGTCAGTAAAGGTGACTATTTCTATTTTAGATTGCAATCTCAGAATAATCGTTCCTATGACAATATAAATTGGGATCCTAAAATAACTTATATTGGACAAGATACTAATAAATGTGATGCAGATGGAAAATCTATCTATAGCTTTAAAGCCTCTGATGATTTTTTACTAAATGCAAAAAATATTATAGCTATGCCATTAAAAGGCAAAACTATCATAAGAGGGAACTTAACAGCTCCTGCATTAACAGATACTTTGCGGTTTCAAATTTATAAAAACAATGTTTTATATAAAGAAAAAGTATTTAATCATAGTACAGCCATTAATTACTCTCTTGACACACTTATAGATGTTGATACGAATGATATCTTTACATTTTTTGCCAGAACAAATACTACTGTTAACTGGACAGCAGTAAACTCTAAATTTAAAATGTTCTATGTTTTTGCTGATAGCGTGAGCATCGATACTACATCTATCTATAAAAGCATTAATTTCAACCCCATAGTATATTATAATTTATATCAGGAAAATATTTTACCATCCAATCCCTATTCACTTGCAACGGGGTATACTTACACTGCAATCCCCAGCTTGCAATATTCAGGTAATACCGGAATTAATTCAAATTATATTACTTTAGCAATCAAGAAGAATAATCAGCTAATCGCAAAAAAAACACTTACCATACAAAACAATGCTTTTGTTGGCAATCCAAATTTACAATTTGATAACCCTACAAGTGGAAATATTTACTTTGAATTTTATACTGATAGTAATGTTTTTGCAAATAAAATTGCAAATGCCAAAGTAATAATAAATGGAATTGATATTCCTGCTGGTGTTCATACCGCAATTACAGATACAATGTTAAAATATGGCAATCTCTATCGAAATTGGGGACAGTTTTGTTACAAACCTGATTCATTAATTACTACTATTGATAAAAACAAACTCGTATTGGGTAGTTGTTATAGCAGTTTAGATACTAATACAACAATAGATGCAAGTGCTATAAATGATTATCAGAGTATGCAAAATTTATTTTCATCATATTTCCCTGACCCTATAAATCAAACATTTAGTATGATGATACCCGATATGGATTCTATGGTTTGGAGAGGATTTAGTGATATTACTATGGTGGGTGCAAATACCATGAGTAATACTCGAAAAAAAATTGATACCATTAGTGAAAGCTTTGATTATCCTATACCTGTAGCAGTAAATAATGAAAGGATTTGGGCTCCGCTAAAAAAGACCTTTATTAATAGTTCTGCATACAATGAATCTTTTGGTTTATCTATAACTGATTCAATATCTTTACAAGGAGGATCAAGTCAGACTTCTAATAAAATTGAGGTGCTGAATGATTATATGGATCTAAATGGTGACCGATATCCTGATGCAATTGGGAAAGATTGGGCACAGTACACAAATCCACACGGAGGGCTTTTACCTAATGTAAATCCATTTATAGGAATTAATAATGCTGAATCATCAGCTTTAGGTGCTACTGTTGGAACAACTTTTCCTATTAATAAACCAGCAAGTTCAAGTTCGGGAAATCCTAAAAAATCTCAATTTAACGTTAGCGGATCTTCTGGGATTGGATATACATCTGGAAGTGATGAAACTCAATTTACTTTAACAGATATAAATGGAGATGGATTACCGGACAAAGTACTAAAAAGTGGATCAGTTTGTATGAATTTAGGCTATTGTTTTACTGCTGCGGAAAATTGGAATAATACTTCAAATTCCTTTTCTCAGATAAGAGATGGCAATAACAAAAATTTTGATGCAAATATAGCATTCAATCTGTTTGAGAATAGTATTTCAGCTGGAATAGGGGTATCATGGTCGAACAATAAAATTGAGAATCAAATTATAGATGTAAATGGGGATGGATTACAGGATTTGGTTAGAATAGATAACTCTGGAAGTACACCAATAATGAAAGTTGCTATTAACACGGGTTCTGGATATGTAGCTCATGATACATGGTACTCAGATAATTCACTTACCCCAAATAGCAAATCTTTCATCGAGTCAGGAAATGCATCTGCTACATTTGGTTTTGTTATTCCAATCATACCTTTTCTAGGAATCTCGATAAAATTTCCTTTTAGTTTTAATACTATGTATTCTCAATCAGTAACTAATGAAAAAATGCAACTTACTGATATGAACGCTGATGGTTATGTAGATTATGTAACTTCGGATGCAAGCGATAATATAGAAGTGCGATATTCAACCCTTGGTAAACTTAATTTATTAAAAAGTGTCAGCAATTCTATTGGAAGCAGTTTTGAATTAGATTATACTTTATCTGAAAACTCAGTTCGATCACCTCAACGTAACTGGCTATTAACCTCATTGAAAATAAATGATGGACATACAGGTGATGGTGCAGATAATTCACTTACTATTTATGAATACAAAAACCCATACTACAGTCGTTTTGAACGTATCAGTTACGGCTATGATACTGTAATCACCCGTGTAAAAAATGCAATGGCTGACCATCCATACACCTATAGGAGTATTGTAGAACGTTTCCATAACGACAGATATCTGTTTAAGGGTATAAAGAATTATGAATCACTATTAGACAGCTTGAATCGTAAACAAGTTGAAACTTTTTATACCTATAAAGCGAAACGCATCAGTTCGGGTGCAGAAGTGCCGGATAGTTTAATCAATTGCTTTGTGGATTATTATCCTGCCCTATCAAAAGAAGATAAATATATTTACGAAAGTGAACCTAATTTTGGAATACATACCCAAAAGCAATACACGCATGGACGTTGGGGTAATGTAACTGTATATAAAGAATTGGGAGATACTGCAGATGCTGAAGACGACCTGACCGCCTATATTGGTTATGATACTATCATTGATCTAAATTTACTTTCTTTACAAAAAAAATTAATAGTTAAACATAATGATGATACTTTACGTTCCCGTGATGCAAGATATTATCAAAGTACCGGAAAAGTACAACAAATCAGGCTTTTTAATACTAATTCATCGATATTTCAATACACTTATGATATGTATGGAAATATAGAATCAGTAACTCAACCGGAAGATCATAATCAGCAAAGTAAGATATATTATTTTGGATATGAAACCATTTTAAAGACCTATCCTCAATCAGTATGGGACGAACATGGCTATAAATCAACAACAGAATATGATTATCGAAATGGAAAACC
>CAIZXK010000278.1 GCA_903936865.1 uncultured Bacteroidales bacterium
GCCATTTCCAAAAAGGCTTCCTTCACAGCTATAATTGTACCAAAAATACTTTGTTTGGAAGTCCAAACATCGAGGGTTAACTTAATCATACCCGAATAATCTTCATTTCTGTTGGTCATTTTTTTATGTTTTTAAATTATACTATAAATAAATTAGTTGAATAT
Organism: uncultured Bacteroidales bacterium; assembly: GCA_903936865.1. Taxonomy (GTDB): domain Bacteria; phylum Bacteroidota; class Bacteroidia; order Bacteroidales; family JACABE01; genus JACABE01. The sequence continues at coordinate 165 of CAIZXK010000278.1, forward strand.
ATGTATGCTTTATACATTTCCTTTGTGTAAGATGCCATTTCCTTTGTGTAAGATGGTATTTCCCTTATGTAAGATGCCATTTCTATCGTGCAAGATGCCATTTCCTTTGCGTAAGATAGTATTTCCTTTGTGCAAGATGCCATTTCCTTTGTGCAAGATGCCATTTCCTTTGTGCAAGATGCCATTTCCTTTGTGCAAGATGCCATTTCCTTTGTGCAAGATGCTATTTCCTTTGTGTAAGATGGCATTTCCTTTGCGCAAGATAGTATTTCCTTCGTGTAAGATGCCATTTCCTTCGTGTAAGATGCCATTTCTATTGTGCAAGATACTATTTGCAATTTATCTCCTGTAGAGGAGGTAATAAGATTTGTATACTGTTTTTCGGCTGTGTTATTGCTCATGCACGTTTATAATTTAGTTGTTAAGGAAATTATTCGTGCGGCTAAAGTAGCTTAAATCTTTTAATATGTATGATGAATTTATTGATTTTAACAATAAATCCCATACTGCTTAGTTTTCGTATTTATTGCTGGGAATTTTCAATTGAAATTCAACATTTTACTTAATTAATGATTTTTCAATTTCATCAAGTTTTGAATCCAAGTCTTTTAAAACAATCCATTTGGCAGTATTTATTTTAAATACTCCAAATTTATTGCGTTTATATTCCTCCCTGATAGTACTTCTTTCTTTATACTTTACAAATATTTCAGTATTAGCATTTATAAAGTTAAAATCAATGATTTCCAAATTCTTTGTTACCTGCATTAAATTAAGCCCGTTTAAATCGGAAATATATAAATCATGATTATCTTTCCAATCTAAATATCCATCGTTATTTGAATCGGTAAAAGAAATCAAATATGCAATATTCTTAACTGTTTTATCAATCTCAGTATCATTATGATTGTAACCACCTCTGTTAATGCGTATTTCTGTAATACTAGCCTTTTTATCCAATAGCTTAGCAATAACATTATAGTCTTTATCTAAAAATAAAACATTATAATAATTTGAAAAGGAAGGTGAAATATCACCTGCTTTATCTCGCATGGCTTTATAATCTTTTGCTTGTTCATAAGTCATTACAGATATTGGAAGGTAATAATTTGTTGAATTATAAACTTGTTCGGGTGATTCATAATTAATACCCTGCAATGCCATACTATCATTTTTTGCTTTATCAAGCTTTTCGCCAACAATTACAGCATCATTATCTTCACTATATGAATCCAAACCTGAATCTTTATTAAAATTTATGATTATCAGATAAATAACCACAACAGGTATTAATAGCCCATTAATAATAATTATTGTTTTAATGTATTTATTCATTTAAATAGTTTTAATTTTACATTAACACGATTTCATCAATTATATCCTCCCCTACTGATTTATTAAGAGATAAGAGCAGTTTGGTTTTGGCATAACTTAATTCGGTGCGCAAAGCAGCAGAATCTACCTTTACATAAAGTTTCCGGTTGCTAATGTATAAATTCTCGGTATGGCGGCTGATTAATGCACCACAAACCTTTTCCCACGACTGAATAAGACGCGATTCATTTATTTTTCCTTTCAGGCGATAAGCATTCAGCAATTCTTCAATTACTTGTTTTAGTGTATATTCGTTGTATCGGCTCATGCAGTTTCTGAAATTATTCCGTTATTTAAATTAAAAATCTTATGTGTAATGTCATTTGTTTCAAACAAATGTATAAAACGCTCGGGTTGTGTATCTGTTATAAAAACCTGCTTAAAATTACTATCGGCAACCAAGCTTATAAGTTGCTCCACCCTTTTGGCATCCAGTTTATCAAAAATATCGTCCAATAACAATATGGGTTTAAAGCCTTTGATTTTTCGGGTATAATCAAACTGAGCCAGCTTGAGTGCTATAAAATAGGATTTTTGTTGTCCCTGCGAACCAAATTTCTTTACAGGAAAACCATCCATTTTAAAATCGAGATCGTCCTTGTGAATTCCTACCGTTGTATATTGCAATGCTTTATCTCTCAACAGGTTTTCCTTTAACAAACCTTCCATATCATTTTCGAGCAATTGGCTTATGTAATCAATGCTTACTGTTTCCTTTTCGCCCGAAATAAATTTAAAATAATGTTGAAAAAGAGGAATAAATGCATCAATAAACAGTTTGCGTTTCTGATATATATTTTCGCCAAACTTCTGAAGCTGCACATCCCATACTTCAAGCTGGGAAGCATCAAAACGATTTGATTCGGCAAAATTTTTCAATAAAGCATTCCGTTGCTGCAACGCTTTGTTATAATTCATCAAATCATCGAGATAAATCCTATCGAACTGAGAAATAACGCTGTCAATATATTTACGTCTTACTTCGCTTCCTTCATTAATCAAATCACGATCATAAGGCGAAATCATAACCAACGGAAACAACCCAATATGATCGGCTAGTCGTTCATATTCCTTTTTATTGATTCTGAAAACTTTACGTTGATTCCGCTTTTGAATGCAACTTACGATATCGGTTTGCTCTTCATTTCTGAAATAATGCCCATGAATGGCAAAAAAATCACATTCATGTTTTATATTCTGAGAATCAATCAGATTAAAATAGCTTTTGCAAAACGAAAGATAATAGATGGCATCCAGTAAATTGGTTTTACCTACTCCATTATCACCAACAAAACAATTAATCTTATCAGAAAACTCCAGATTAGCCTCTGTATAATTCTTAAAATTAGATAAAGTTAAACTTTTAATATACATAATTAGAATTCTCTGATAATATTGGCAATCTGCTCCATCAACCACATAGGTGTGGAAGTTGCACCGCAAATGCCAACATTTTCAACATTTATAAACCAATTTTTATCAATTTCCGAAGGCTCACTTACTAAATAAGTCCGATCGTTTACCGATTTGCACAAATTAAAAAGAAAGATTCCATTGGAACTTTTTTTGCCACTAACAAAGATAATTACTTCAAAATTCATTGAAAAATTCTTCAATTCCTTCGAACGGTTAGAAACCTGCCTGCAAATGGTATCATTTGAAATAAAATCAAAACCATCCTGATTTTGATTTTGCTTTTTGATTCTTTCAGTAATTATTTCTGTAACCCTTGCCAAACCATCAATACTTTTGGTAGTTTGCGAATACAATCTGAGTGGACGGCTAAAATCAATTTTTTCGATATCTTCATCTTTATCAACCACAATGGCTGTATTATCGGTTTGTCCAACCAAACCATTCACTTCTGCATGACCCAATTTGCCATAAATAACAATTTGCCCATTAACGGCCATCATATCCTCATAACCCTTACGAATTTTGTTTTGTAATTTCAAAACTATCGGACAGGAAGCATCGATTAACGTAATATTATTTTCTTTTGCAATACGATAGGTTTCAGGAGGTTCACCATGAGCTCTTATTAATACTTTGCAATCGGATAAAGCTGTAAATTCTTCATGGCTGATAATTTTCAAACCCTTATCCACCAACCGCTTTACTTCCATTCCATTGTGAACTATATCGCCCAAACAATACAACTGATTACTTTCAGCCAATTCACGCTCAGCAGCTTCAATGGCATGAACCACACCAAAACAAAAACCCGAAAATTTATCTATAATTACATTCATTATTATCAATTAAAAAATTGAAATCAGTTAAAAAATTTCAATAATTTGATTTTGCTTTCCATTAAATACAAATACATCACCTTTCTTTTTCCCTTTAATTACTTCATAAAAAGGAACTTTAACAGAAATAGCAAAATACGTTTCATTTTCAAAACTAATCTTACCCAAACTAATTGAAATAAAAAGTTTCTGATCTTTTGTTATAACAACTGAGCCAAAACTTATTTCCTTATTTATTTTCGAAATATCAATTTTCTTTAGAATTTCCAACTCAGCAACAGCCTTTTCATGCTGAACAACATACATATCGCGTTTGCCTGACAATTGCATCCGGTAAGAATCATACCTATCTTTTGGAGCACCATATTCATTTGCCATTTGCTGAACATCAGCAATTAAATCCTTCAAATTCGTAATCACATCGTTTTGATGTTTCAAACAAATATTATAAAGATTTTTTTTAAATTCAAGTTTATCCATATATGCAAAGTGAAAAAATTTGTATTTTTACAAAAAAATCAGAATACAAATTTAGCAAAATAAAATGAATCAGGATAAAAAAGAATTTATGGCTGAAGCCATCAGATTAGCAAAGGAAAACTTAAAAACAGGGAAAGGAGGACCATTTGGTGCTGTTGTTGTGAGAGATGGAAAAATTGTTGGAAAAGGAGGAAATAGCGTTACATCAACTAATGATCCAACTGCACATGCAGAAATTAATGCAATAAGAGATGCCTGTAAAAACCTGAATACTTTTCAATTGGACGATTGCGAAATATACACCAGCTGCGAACCCTGTCCAATGTGTCTGGGAGCCATTTACTGGGCTCGACCAAAAAAAATATATTATGCCTGCAACAAACAAGATGCAGCAAACGCTGGTTTCGATGATTCTTTTATATACGATGAAATAAATATTCCGTTAAATGATCGCAAAATTCCAGCAAATCAAATGATGCAACAAGAAGCTCAAGAGGTTTTTAAAGAATGGATTATACTTGAAAGCAAAATTGAATATTAAATGTGCCTTCAAAAAACATGAATTGAATTACAAGTTATAACATTTGGAAAACTTACAATTGAGGGATTCTAAAAACTCATCAACTCGATAGCTTTTAGGGGATTATCAGAACCAAAAACGCTGTTTCCGGCAACCAGAACATTAGCTCCGGCATCATATAGTTTATGAGCATTTTCTATGTCAACACCTCCGTCCACTTCAATCAAACAATCAGTATTGTATTTTTCTATCATTTCCTTTAACTGATGAATTTTGCGGTATGTATTTTCAATAAATTTTTGCCCGCCAAAGCCTGGATTAACTGACATTAAAAGTACCAGATCAAGTTCTTCTATTACATTTTCTAATAAATCTACATTTGTATGCGGGTTAAGAACAACACCTGCTTTCATTCCCAGACTCTTAACTGATGTTACTGAACGATGCAAATGGTTACAAGCTTCATAATGAACAGTTATAATATCAGCACCTACCTCTTTGAACACTTTAAAATATCTATCAGGATCAATTATCATCAGATGCACATCGAGAGGTTTTGCTGCTAATTTTTTAATATGTTTAATAACAGGTGGTCCAAATGAGATATTTGGAACAAAAACACCATCCATCACATCAATATGAAACCAACCGGCACGACTTGCATTTACCATTTCTATATCCTGAGAAAGGGAAGCAAAATTTGCCGACAATAAAGAAGGAGCTACAAAATTATTCATACATTGCATATTACATCAAATTATTCATTTGATTTTGTTGTAAAATTTATTTTTGCAAAATTAAGACCAATGTTTTAATATACAATCCTATTTTGTAAATTATTTTTACTAAATTAGCAAAAAATACATAACCAAAATATTATTTTTACAACTTATTGCTTTTATGGATTTTAAGAAAACAGCTAAACACTATGGATAACAAATTATCATACGATGAGCTATTAAATATCAATCAATCGCTATTGGAAATATGCAATTTAAACAATATTGATGTTTCAACTATAATTTCCGAGTCACAAAAAAATAATAATGAAGGCTTTTTGAATCTTTTTCTCAGCAAAATTCAAAATTCAAAAAACGTAATTCAATTAATTTTTGACAAATCACCAATTGGGATTTTTTTATTTGATTATCAGAGCATAGTAATAGAATGCAATCTCAAATTTACAGAATTAGTTGGAAGTGAAAAAAATAAAATCATTAATTTTAATATTTTAGAATCAATTAATAATATTGAAGTTAAAAATGCAATTAAAAATTGTTTATCAAATAAAAAAACTTTTTACACAGGCGAATATAAATCCGTTACAGGTAACAAATCTTCATTTATTAAACTTATCCTAAATCCTTTAACAGATGAGGAAAACAATATTTTAGGAGGAATTGGTATAGCAGAGGATTATACTTTTCAAAAAAATTATGAGAATGAATTAATTCAGGCAAAAGCGCAACAAAGGGCTTTACTTGATAATATGCCAGCCATAGCCTGGTTTAAGGATATTAATGGAATTTACCTTTCTGTAAACCAAAAGTTTTGTGAGTTAAGCAATAAAAAATTCAAAGATATTATTGGCAAAACAGATTACGAAATATGGTATAAAGAACTAGCTGACAAAATAGTAAATGAAGATTTAAGAGTAATAACACAAAGAAGAACAATTAGTAATGAAGTAAAATTTGCAAATAATGAAGGCGAACAATTTGAATTGGAAGTCTATAAGACTCCCGTTTTAGATCACAACAGCAATATTATTGGCACAACTGGTTATGCTACAGATATTTTAACAAAGAAAAAAAGCGAATTAGAATTAAAAACAGAAAAAATATATTTTGAAAATTTGTTTAATAATTCACCTGAAGCAATTGTAATTGCAGACATTAACAGCAAGGTGCTAAGAATAAATAAGCAATTTACAAAAATGTTTCAATTTACGGAAGATGAAATAATTGGTAGAAATATTGATGAAATAATTTCAGATGAATCTGAAATTGAATTTGCGCATTTGATTACCCAGCAAATTCAATTTGGTAAAAATTCAAGTTTTGAAACAGTTCGTTTAAGAAAAGACAGAACAAAAGTTGATGTTGTTATTCTTGGTGTTCCGATTACTTTAAGTGATGGAAATGTAGTAATTTATGGTATTTATCAGGATATTTCAAAACAAAAGACAGAACAACATGAACTTTTAATTGCAAAAGAAAAAGCAGTTGAATCTGATATTCTGAAAACAAATTTTCTGGCAACTATGAGCCACGAATTAAGAACACCACTTAATGGAATTTTGGGCTTTTCTGAATTACTTCTTTCCGAAGATTTAAATGATGAAATTATGGAAATGGCACAAAGCATTCATCAAAGTGGAAACCGATTGCTGGAAACAATAAATTCTATACTTGACATTTCCATTATTGAATCAAATAAACTAAATATTGAAATAAAGAAAGAGAATATCATCGATATTATCCTAGGGAAAATAAAAAAATACTCACCAAAGGCATTAGAAAAAAATATTCAGATAAATTTTGATTTTAACGGAGTTGCATTTTTACACACCGATAAAAAGATTTTTGAAAATATAATAAATAATTTACTTGATAATGCAGTAAAATATACAAAAAATGGCAATATAGATATCAAATTATCAAATGATTATCACAATGATCAACTATATTTGGCAATTTGTATTTCAGATACAGGTATTGGAATTGATAAAAATAATTATGAAAAGATTTTTCAATATTTTAGTCAGGTAAGCGAAGGTTATACAAGAACTTACGAAGGTTCCGGATTAGGCTTGAGTATAACCAAACATTATGTAGAAATTCTGAATGGAATTATTCACTTAGAAAGTACCTTAAATGTTGGTTCAAGTTTTACAGTTAAATTTCCTATCAAAGAAAACGATGTTGTTTTTCTGGAAAAGGATTTGTATAATTTATCACAAATAAAACCTTTGATTTTATTGGTAGAAGACGAAAAAACAAATGCAGAATATGTAATTTTAAGCATCAGGAAATTATATGACATTGATTTGGCAACTAATGGAATGGAAGCTATTGAAATGGCATCAAATAAACAATACGATCTTATTCTTATGGATATAAATCTTGGTAGGGATATGAATGGAATATATGCAACTTCTGAAATAAGAAGAATGATTAATTATCAGGATATTCCAATAATTGCAGTTACTGCAAATGCAATGATTGGTCAAAGGGAAGAGCTTTTATCAAAAGGATTAACTGATTATATTTCAAAACCATTTAGAAAAGATATGCTTATAAAGGTAATACAGGATAATTTGGAAATTATTTGAATAAAATAAATCAATAACTATAATAATTTTAAAGACTTAACAAATCAAATTAAACAATTCCACTATTTAATAATTAAAGAGCACTATTGTAAAAAAGATGAAAATCAATAATAAAATATTCCTTGTACTACTAATAAGTTTTCTATTTCTTATTATAGCACTTAGTATTTATATGAAGTTCAGACAAAAACAAAACAATGTTTTATTTGACACTTACAAAATTCAGCAAGAACAAGTTATTCATACTTCAATATTTACTCAATCAAATAATATAAAAACACTTGTTTTTGACTATACCTATTGGGACGAAGTAGTTGATTATGTAGATGGTAAAAAAGACAAAGAATGGGAAAATACAATTTTGTCAACACTTCTACCAACTTATAAAATGAATGGATTATGGGTATTTAATTTAAAACAAACAGAAATTTATCAAATAAATGATATTGGAGACAGCACGAAAATTAAATTAAATTTATCAACAGAAAACTGGGAATATCTTAATAAAAATCATTTTATTAATTTTATTTTAAAAACAAAAGAGGGATATATTGAATTGCATGGTGCAACTATTCATCTTTCATCGGATATTAAAAGGGAAAAAGATTTTTATGGATATTTTTTTGTTGGTAAATACTATGACTCTAATTACTTTAATTTACTTAAAGAATTAACAAGTTGTGATATTTCAATAATTAAGCCAGATTCATTAATAGACCCAATATATAAAACCAATATAAATATTGTTGTACCATTAAAAGATGCAGATAATCATATAATTGCCAAATTAGTTTTTAGCAAAAACTACAAAATGCTACAAGGCTTGAGAAATATGTCTGTTTTTTATATGATTTTCATCATTTCATCTGTAATCATAACATTATTAGCTTTTTACATTTGCTTCCATTTGTGGGTAAATAAACCCCTTTCGGCTATCATGATTACGTTATCAAACAATAATACAGAACCAATAATTCCGCTATTAAAAAAGAAAAATGAATTTGGAAAAATAAGTGAATTAATTCTAAATTTCATAAAGCAAAAAGAGGAGTTACAACAAGAAATAAATAAACGTCAATTAGTAGAAACAGCTTATACTACTCAGGAAAAACTTTACAAAAGTCTATTCAATAGCTCATTAATAGGTATTTCATTTTCAAAAGGACAACAAATAATAAATGCAAATGAAGTATTTATTAAATTATTTGAATTCGATTCGTTGAATGAAATAAAAAATAAAAAAATTATTGATTTAGTTACAGCAGACAGTAAAAAATTATTAAACAACAGATATTTTTCAAAATCCAGTAACCATTCAGTTGAAGACAGCTATGAATTAGAAATAATATGCAAAAGCGGTAAAACTAAACAGGTAATGGTTTATAGTCAGGATATACTTATAGATAATGAAATATATCAACAAACCATTATAAATGATATTACTGAGAAAAAGAAATATGAAGTTGAACTTTTACTCGAAAAAGCATATTTTCAACAGTTGTTTGACGAATCACCTGAAGCAATTATAATAACAGATAATCAAGCAATTATACTAAAAGTAAATAAAAAATTTACAAGCTTATTTGGTTATAGTTCTCAGGAAGCTATAGGAAAAACTACGATAGAATTACTTCAGCCCTATTCAAAAAACGATGAAATTATAACGCTGGTAAACAAAGTATTAAATGGAGAATCAGTTAGTTATGAAAGCGTTAGAAAAAACAAAAATGGAGAAAATATAGATGTTCACATCCTGGGAACTCCAATATTAGTAAACAATAGTCAATTAGGAATTTATGCCATTTACAGAGATATTACGGATAAGAAAAAGTACAATGATGAATTAAAACTCAGAAGTATAATTTTTAAATCTCTTGCTAATGGACTTTCAAATTTATGGAAATTAGAAGCCGGCGAAAAATCAATTAATCTTTTTTTAGAAACTATTGGTAAAGCGGCTAATGGAGACCGGGCATACATCTTTAAAAACAATACTATTGGGAATGAAATTACGACGTCGCTAATTTATGAATGGGTTGATGAAAATATAAATCCTGAAATAAATAATCCATTCAAGCAAAACATTGCCTATCAACCAACTTATACAACCTGGTATAGGTTACTAAGTCAAGGGAAAACAATTTCATCAAAAGCAAATGAATGGATCGAAATTAAAGATAAAATTTTAATTACTAATGATATTAAAGCATTTATATTTGTACCAGTTTTTATTAAAAATGCATTATGGGGATTTATCGGCTTGGATAATTGTAAAAAAGAAAAATCATGGAGTGATACTGAAATATCTATAATGTCGATAGCTGCAAATAATATCGGAAATTTCATTGAACAAAAATTAAATGATGAAGAACTAAAAACTGCAAAAAACAAAGCAGAGGAATCAGAAAGATTAAAGTCCAATTTCATTGCAAATATGAGCCATGAACTCAGAACACCTTTAAATGGAATGCTTGGATTTGCCGAATTATTAAATGATGAACTTGATAACATGGAACATAAGGAAATGGTAAGTGTTATTCAAAAAAGTGGCAATAGATTAATGGATACTTTAAATTCAATTTTAGATCTTTCATTGATAGAAGCAAATAGAATAGTAGTTGGAAAAGTTAATGTTGATATTAATAGCATCTTTGCTGAAAAAAATGAATATTATCAAATGATGGCACATCAGCGGGAACTAACATTTAATATTAATTCTAAACACAATTATCAAATCAATACAGATATAAAATTCCTAAATAGAATATTGAACAACTTAATTGATAATGCTTTTAAATATACAAAAAAAGGTGGAGTTACCATAGATTTATCCGATGAACAAATTAATGGAACAGATTATTTAATCATAAAGATAATTGATACAGGTATTGGAATAGAAAACAAATATTTTACTGAAATTTTCCAATATTTCCGCCAAATAAGTGAGGGATTATCAAGAGAGTACGAAGGAAACGGAATAGGTTTAACCATTTGCAAAAAATATATAGATCTTTTAAAAGGTACAATCGAAGTAGAAAGTAAAATTGGTGAAGGTAGCACATTTACAATTAAATTGCCAGGTTTATTACCAGAAGAAACCTATATTAATTCACAGTCAAACACAGAAAATTTTCAAGTAAAACCTAAAATTCTTTTGGTAGAAGATGAAATATCGAACAGGGAATATACGTTTTATGTTTTATCAAAAGTTTTTGATGTGGATGTTGCTGAAAATGGATTTGATGCAATAAGCTTAACTAATACAAATGTTTATGCAGCAATTCTTATGGATATTAATTTAGGAAAAGGGATAAACGGAATAGAAGCAACAAAGGAAATAAGACAAAATCCGTTATATGAGAATACTCCTATAGCTGCTGTAACTGCTAATGCTATGCAAGGTCAAAGGGAAGAATATCTGTCAAACGGTTTGACTCACTATATTTCGAAACCTTACAGTAAAAATGAAATTATTAAATTTGTAAATAAAATGATATTTAATGATGATACTATTTAATAAAAAGGTCAAAAATATTATTAAACATAAGATAATGATTAATCAAAAGAAATATTTCATACTATTGTTTATTTTATTTTCAATTCATTTAAATTCAAAATGTAACAATCCAGCTGATTCTGAAATCCAACAGAAACCAACAATTGAAAGCATTAAGTTTCTTAACGACAAAGCAATACTTTTAGCTGAAACATACTCCAATATTTCTCTAAAATACAGTTTATTAGCTTATGAATATTCAAAGCAATTGAACTTATCAAAATTACAGCAACTATCTGTTAAGAATATAGCCATTGCACATAAAAACATGGGTAATAATACTGAAGCGTTAACGTATTATAAAATAAATCTGGACCTATGCAAAGTAAATAAAGATATTTCAAGTGAAATTGAAACACTTAATGAAATTGGGGAATTAAACAGATTAATTGGCTTATTGGAACTTTCGATTGAATATCATTTAAATTCATTGGATTTAGCTAAAAAATATCAAATAATTAATTTAATTCCAACAATTTACAACAGCTTAGGTGTAACATACAGAAATATTGGTGATGCTAAAAAAGCCCGGGATTATTATGATAAAGCTTTAACTTTTGGATTAAATCAAAACAACTATGTAAGCATCACAAAATCTTATGAAAATATTGGAAACTTATATTGGTATAATCACTTATATGATTCATCTTTAGTAAATTATAATAAAGCTTTATACAATTCCATTAATATTAAACAAAACCAACTTACAATAAAAATTGGATTATTAAACAATATAGGAAATGCATATAGAGGGAAAAAAGAGTTTAGAAAAGCTTTAAATTATTATGATTCAGCATTATTTATAAATAAAAGCATTAAAAACAAAAACCTTGAGGCTGTTGTTCTAAAAAATATTGGCAATACATTTTTTGATAAAGGGAATGCTTCTGTAGCTATTCACTATATAAATAAAAGCAATTTAATTGCAAAAGAAATATATTTGAAAAGAATATTAATTGAAAATCACTTTCAACTTTCAGAAATATATTCAAAAACAGGAAATTACAAATTTGCTTTGGATAATTATAAAATTTATATTCAACACAAAGACTCTGTTTTTTTAAATGAAAAAAACTATAAAATATCAGAACTTGAGTTAAAGTATAAAAATAAGGAAAATGAAGAAACAATAAATCAATTAAAATATAACAAACAAAAAAACAATCTTTTATACACCAGCATTATTGCAATTGTATCTTTTTTACTTCTTATAGTAACATATAACCGTTACAGATTAAAGAAGAAAGATAATAAAAAAATAGAAGAACAAGGTAATCATTTAAAAATGCTTAATGAAGAATTAAAAAAACAA
>CAIZXK010000279.1 GCA_903936865.1 uncultured Bacteroidales bacterium
AAATTTCAGCATTTGTTATACTACTTCTATGAATTGCCAGAATGGCTTTTCCTATACCAAACAAAACAATATAACTTTCAATTTTACAGGAAGTAATGCAAGCAGTAATCCTACCGTGTATTACTGGAATTTTGGGGATGGAAATACGGCTGTCGGGCAAAATGTAAGTCATGTTTATCCACAGCCCACAACTACTGCAATTAACTATCAGGTAACGCTTAACACCAAAACGGTTTATCCGGCAGATACCTGTTATTATCAATCCATACAAATGGTAATGGTTACTGATACCAATCCCAAAATCAGCGGAAAAGTAACAGCAAGTGATACCGTAGTTTCGGGAGGTTGGGTTACTTTATTCGGAGTAAATAATCCGGTTGGAAGTTGTGTAGCAATTGATTCGGCTTATTGGGATAATCAGGGAAATTATTTCTTTACAAGTTTTCCTGTCAACTATCCGGCCTATATTCTAAAAGCCGAATTTACTTATGGTTCGCCCATCGGAAACAATTACATTCCATCCTATTACGACACGCTTTACTCCTGGATGAATTCGCCTCCGGTATTTCCTGTGGTTGACACAACAACTTACGACATACAATTAATCAGAACAGTTCCCAATCAACTGCAAGGCTTGGGTTATATTGCCGGAAACATTACAGATAAAGTAGATAAAGAATCAAATACGATACTGGAAGATCTTGATGTTCTGCTTATAAATCAATACAATCAGGTATTGAAACTAAAGAAACCAAGCTCAGTGGGAAATTATAGTTTCACAAATCTACCGTATGCAAATTACAGGGTATTTGTGGAATTGCCGGGCAAAATAACCAATCCGGCAACGATTACACTCAATGCTTCCACGCCTTATATTAATAATCTGAATTTCGTTATCAATGATAATGTGATCAGCCTTGCATTAACCGAAGAAATTGAACTGCAGAATGCCATCAGTGCCATTTATCCAAATCCGGCAAGCGAAGAGTTTTGTATTGATATAAAACTCAAAAAGGCCGAAGATATAAGGATTGAGGTATATAATCAATTCGGGCAGCTGATGATACAAAAAGCCTTGGTTGTTGAAACCGGAAGTCAGCATATTATATTATCCATCAATGAACTAACGGCTGGATTTTATACGGTTAAAATTTCAGATAAAAAGCAAACGTTAAGCAGGAAATTAATTAAATTCTGATTTTTCTTCCAACCTTTCCGAAAACTTTAGTCTTAGTTAAAAACAAATTATCATTTTTTTTAACTTAAATAAAAAAACAAATGAAAAAGAAAATCTTACTAATCTTTATTTTAGCAATCTTCGGATTTGCAAATAAAAAAAATTGTTATGCTGTAAAGTTTAATGGACATATAACCCAAAACGGCATTAATATTGCTAATCAAGCTGTTTATATAACTGATAGTTTAACATTTAATCATATTGTTTTTACAGATAGCTTGGGAATTTTCAGAGATTCCATCAATTACTCAACCTTCCCTGTAAATTTTTATATTTCTACATTAAATTGCTTTAATAGTTTTTCAACTTCTATTGCATTTTGTGCCAATAAT
>CAIZXK010000280.1 GCA_903936865.1 uncultured Bacteroidales bacterium
AGGATTCTATTTAATCATTAAAATAAAACAACTATGAAAAACAAAAACAAAACATGGATTTACCCAATAATGATAATGGGATTTGTATTTATACTTACTTATGCTTGTAAAAAAGACGATACTAATAATAATACCAGTAATATAGCCGATTTAGTGTTTAATGAATCTTTAGTTTATGGAACTATTAAAGATTATGATAATAATGTGTATAAAACTATAAAAATAGGTACTCAAACCTGGATGGCCGAAAATCTGAGAACTACGCATTATGCAAATGGTAAAGCAATACCAGAAGTAATTATTAATGAATCCTGGGCTACTATAAAAACAGGTGCATATAGCAACTATAATAATGATATTAATTACTTTACAAAATTAGGTAATCTATATAATTTTTATGCAGTTTTCGACACAAGTAAACTTTGTCCTATAGGATGGCATGTTCCAACAGATATAGAATGGTCAACATTATCTTCGTATTTAGGTGGTGATAGTATTGCAGGTGGAAAGTTAAAAGAAGCTGGTTTAACGCATTGGAATTCTCCAAATACTAATGCTACTAACTTAAGTGGGTTTACTGCTGTTCCTAATAGTTTCCGTGATTTTACCGGTGCATTTTTTTCATTGCATAATAATTATGGCTATTGGTGGAGTTCGAGCAAAAGTGGGAGTAATGCTTACTATCGAAGTATTCTGTACGATGAAAGTAAAATGGGAAAGCAATCAGAAAATCTAAATGATGGATTTTCTGTACGTTGTTTAAGAGACTCTATTTAGTTTATTAAAATATTAAACATTTATTTAAAAAGATATGAAAAATAAAAATTGGATTTACTTGGTTATTTTAATAGGATTTGTATTAATAATTATATTAAGTTGTAATAAAAAAGATGTATTTAAACCTCCGATGCCTGATAAAGTTACAGATATTGATGGTAATGTTTACCAAACAGTTAAAATTGGTACTCAGGTATGGATGGTTGAAAACCTGAAAACAACGAGATATAATAATGGAGAATATATTCCAAATATCACCAATCCTATTCAATGGGATACTACCTTAAATGGTGCATGGTGTTGTTATAATAGTGCAACTTATGGTAACCTTTATAATTGGAAAGCAGCTTATTCTGGAAAAATTGCACCTGTCGGCTGGCATCTGCCTTCTAAAACCGAATGGGAAACCTTAATAAATTTTTTGGGAGGAGACAGTACAGTTGCTGGTAAACTAAAAGAAAGTGGTACAGCGCATTGGAAATCTAATAATGGTGCAACTAATCAATCAGGATTTACTGCATTGCCGGGAGGTTTTTGTAGGTATAAAATCAGTGTTCCTTTTTTTAATAGTATCGGATACAATGCATTATGGTGGAGTTCTTCCTACTGGAATAATTTCATTAATGGTGGTTCGGGTGGTTGGGTAGTTGGAGTAAGTGTAAATTATTCAATATACAAAGAATACCCCTCTTTAGGTTGTTCTATTCGTTGTATTTTTGATTATACTTATTGATTGTTATGCTTTGTGTTAAAATTTAGAATAAAACAGGTATTAGACGATAGTTTTTTATATTAAATGCTAATACTATTGAATATATGAATTCTATAAATTATTCAATTAAAATTACAGTATATGATATTTGCAATAATTTTAAAAAAAGTAATAAAACAGATATTATTATTGTTGATTGTGTTTTTGAATTTATTAATAATTTCTTGTTCTGCAAGATATGATCAAAAAGATAAGTTTCTAACTTCAAAACCAAAAGTAGCCATTCATTATTATAAAGATAAAACAAATAGTCTAATTTTTAAACAAATTTCCTCAGTATGGTATTCGAAGAAATTTATAAAATCTGAAAAAAATGTGTTGTTTTTTGGTATTTCAGATGCAGCATATTGGATAAAAGTCATAATTAACAATCCTTCTAATGATAGTAACTGGTGTCTTCATCTTAATTATATTCAGAATTCGTATATTGATGTGTATGATTCTTCTTTATTAGACTATGATCCGATTTTTAAAACAGGATTTCTAAGACCTGTTTCTGAACGGCCTATTAATGCAATGCCTTATGCTTTTCCGTTAAAATTCAATACCTTTCGTTCAACTGTTATTTATTTGAAGATTGTTTCCAATGGAAGTGTTATAATTCCTGTATCTTTAATAAAAAGAAATGAGATAAATAATATATCATCTAAAAATAATTTGTGGTATGGCATTTATTTTGGAATCCTTATTGGTTTATTCTTTTATAATTTATTTCTTTTTATAGGTTTATGCGATAGAGTTTACTTATATTATATATGCATAATTGCTTCTTCTTTAGTGTTTTTTGCAACTTTGAGTGGGCATATGCTTGATTTGTTCCTTATTAAAAACGTTTATTTTAATGAAATCCTTATCGAATTCTCACTTTCCTGTATTATGATATTCGGGGGATTATTTGCTGTAAATTTACTAAAAATAAGATCATTTTCAATGTTTCTATATAAACTATTTGTTATATTTATTACAATAAATGTCTTAAGTCTGCCATTAACATTTTTACTTGACTTAAGATTAATACAGGAAATTCAGTATGTATTGTTACCGACACAGATTTTTATAACCTTGCTATCGGCTATTTTATCATGGAAAAATAAAAACATAGCTGCTGCCTATTATATTTTAGCTTGGATAGGATATATGGCTGGTGGTATCATCAATATATTAATGTACAGGGGAATACTGCCATTTAATGAAATTACAATTCATGCTCCTGAGGTAGGTTCGGGTATTGAAGTGATATTGTTAAGCCTTGTTTTAAGTAAAAGATACCAAATTTTAAAAAATGAAAAAGAATATGTAATTCAGTATGCTTTAGCTATTCAAAAAGAAGCAAATGAAAGTTTGGAACAAAAGGTAAAGGAACGAACAGAACAATTAAATATTGAAAAGAAAAAATCGGATGTTTTATTGTTAAATATTTTACCAGAAGAAATAGCTGAAGAACTCAAAATTAAAGGTAGTGTGGATGCAAAAAATTTTGAATATGTTACTGTTATGTTTACTGATTTTAAAAACTTTACAAAAATTTCCGAAAAACTATCTCCAACAGAACTTGTAGCAGAGATTCATAATTATTTTAAAGTATTTGATACCATCATCAGTAAATACAACATTGAAAAAATAAAAACAATAGGTGATAGTTATATGTGTGCCGGAGGTTTGCCAGTAGCTAATAAGACCAATGCATCAGATGTAATACTTGCAGCAATTGAAATTCAGAAATTTATGCAAAATGACATGAGGCAAAGAATAAATGAAATGAAGCCATGTAAAGAAATATTTGAGATCCGTATTGGTATTAATACAGGTGCAGTTGTTGCAGGAATTGTTGGAGTGAAAAAATTTGCCTATGATATTTGGGGTGATACTGTGAATATTGCTTCACGAATGGAGTCATCAGGTATAGAAGGTAAAATAAATATAAGTGGTAGTACCTACAAATTGGTAAAAGATAAATTTAAATGTACTTATCGAGGAAAGATTGAAGCAAGAAACAAGGGAGAGATTGATATGTATTTTGTTGAATTAGAATAAAATAAATAAATCTATATGCAAATATTATTAACGTTTGTTTTCTTCTGATTCATTGAATTTATATTTTTTAATTCAATAAATAGCATGAAAAATTATACATTTAAGATTTTAAAAGTTAATACACTGTAATATGAAAAGCAAAGAACTGATTTTTATAATTGTTGCAATTATTATAATTTTAGTTGCAATACAAGCTTGTAAAGTTTATTATTTCCGTTCCAACTACTATGAAACCAATAAACTTTTGCATGAAACAAAAAATATTCAAACAAAACCTTTTTTAAAAGCACATCTCAAAAGTGGCGATATATTTATTCTTAAAGATTCGTGGCAGATAGATACTGTTAAAAATCTGGTTGTTGGTAATGGAATTATATACAACTTTAATCGTTTACAAACTTTTGCAGGAGATATTTCTATTCCTATTGACAGTGTTGCTGTTTTTGAAACAAATACTAAAATACTCAATCCTGAAGCAGGAAGAATTGCTGCCATCACTATTTTAACAGCTATAGATGCTGTTATTGGTATAATATGTCTTACAAATCCTAAGGCTTGTTTTGGCTCTTGCCCAACATTTTATATTAACGAAAATGATAATTTTCATTATGCTGATGCCGAAGGCTTTTCGAGTGCAATAGCTCCTTCAATGGAATATTCGGACATAGATGCACTAAATAACAAAGCTATTTCAAGTCATTTTTTTTCAATTACCATGAAAAACGAAGCATTGGAAACTCATTGCGTTAATGATGTTAAACTTTTAGCTTATCCAAGAAAAGCGAACGAACGCATTTTTCAATCTTATTCAAATGATTTTTATTTATGCGAAAACTTGTATTCTTTAAGTAATGCTACAGGAAATGAGGGTAATATTACCTCGCTACTTCAAAATCAGGATATGCAGGAGCGATTTAGTTTGTCCGATCCAAATAATATGAGTTGCAAAGAAGAAGTCTATTTGGATTTTGAAAATGTAAAAAACCCTTCTGATATTGGGCTTATTGTAAATTTCAGACAAACGCTTATGACCACATATTTTGTTTATAGTGCCATTGGATTTATGGGCGATGAGGTTGGAGATATTTTTGCAAAGATAGAAAACAACAAGGGTTTGAATGATAAACTAAAAGCAGGTATTAGTAAGGAATTAGGAAATATTGATGTTTACCTGTGGGATGAGAAAAAAAGCAACTGGGTATTTCAGGATGGGTTATATGAAACCGGACCGATTGCAATTAACAAACAAATACTTCCCTTGAAGGGTGTAATTTCAGCTAAGAATTTAAAAATTAAGCTTATAATGAATAAAGGACTTTGGCGTATTGATTACCTGGCATTGACAAATATTAAGGAAAAAGTAGTACCCATTGAAATTTTGCCAAGTTCGATTTTGAATAAAGGAAAAATAGACAATCAAGCTTTGGTTTCAATTAATAATCCTTATAACTATTTAATTTCTATGCCTGGTAGCGAATATAAATTCAACTTTATTCTTCCCGCTCAAAGTAATGATTACGAATTATTCCTGTATTCAAAAGGATATTACCTGGAATGGATGCGCGAACACTGGATTAAAGATAAAAACTTATTAAAGTTGAGGCAAATGATTGAAAATCCCAAAAGATATTTAAAAACAGAAGCCAACTATTATAAACTTTACGAAAGTACAATGGAACAGGAATTCTGGAATTCAAAAATAAACACTAAAACATTTTCTTACCATGAAAACTAAATACATTTTATACTGCATTATTGCTTTAATTATCAGCAGTTGTGCTACTCCGGCTTATTTGCCAACTTCTGATAATATAGACGTTAATCAATTTGGTTCGTACATCAGTATTGTAAGCAAGCCGAATACATATATAAGAGGTGAATTAATTTCTATCGACAGCAATAAGATTGTTGTTTTAAAAAAATCTACAAATAAATGTGTTATAGTGCTTATTAAAGAAGTTAAGAGTTTTGAAATAAAGTATGCATTATCAAAAAATTATGCCTGGTCGATTCCTCTCTTATCTTTATTTTCACTTACACATGGGTATGCCGCAATAGCAACTTTCCCATTGAATGTTCTGGTAACTGTTTCCGTGTCGATAGGTAGTGATAATGCATTTAAATATAGCAATAGAAATATGACTTATAGTAAACTAAAGATGTTTGCGAGGTTTCCGCAAGGAATTCCTCAACGTATTAATATTGAAAATATAAAATATATATCAGATACCATAGAATAGTTAATACAAACTATTGTATCATAGTAGTATAAAATATATGACTATGGTATAAAATACTTTTTATATTATACTCCCCATTACGTACTAAGCCTCAGAAAATGTATTTGCCCATACTCCCTTTTACGTACTACCAATCCGTAAGAGTATTTTCCCATACTCCCTTTTACGTACTACCTATCCGTAAGAGTATTTGCCCATACTTCCCATTACGTACTGCCTATCCGTAAGAGTATTTGCCTATACTCCCTTTTACGTACTACCTATCTGTAAGAGTATTTGCCCATACTCCCCATTACGTACTGCCTATCCGTAAGAGTATTTGCCTATACTCCTTGTTACATACTACTTATATAAAAACAAATTTATTTTTACCCAACGTTGTTGGGTACCCCTCCGAAAACGTATTTATCTATACCCAACACTGTTGGGTGCCTATCTGTAAGCATATTTATCTATACCCAACACTGTTGGGTACCTATCTGCAAGGTTTTTTTGATTTATCCGGTAACGGCGGATAAAAATTATAACTATTTTTTTAATTTTTAGTTGCTTTTAATAATAGTGACAATGGATTTGAATTCTGCTATTCGGCAGCCATAGCAGATACACCAGAACCTGCCACAATGATAGAAATTGAAGCGGGCGACCAAATAGAAATAACAGCAATAGAACTGGAAGCACCCACCAACAAATACCTGATTTTTGTTAACAAAGATGTAAACGAAAATGCTGAAGTGGAAATAGTGTTAGTTTAATCAATTAATAATTAAATATAATAGACCTTTAAGAATTTTAAATCTTACAGGTTTTTTTTGTTAAATATATTAACGGATTCATTTATTTTATTATTTTTACAGAATCATTAATAAACTAAAAACATGAAAAATTTATTACAAAAAATTACATTAATAGCAATTCTGCTATTTGTTTTACAGATTGGCTTAACGGCACAGCCCGTGGGTTCGCAAATTAAAACCGATACCAACGGACATATTAGTTACTGGAATGGTATAAGTGCATGGATACCCGTTGCACCCGGCTTAACCGGACAAAACCTTCAGTTTATAGCGGGAGTTCCTTCTTGGGTTAATAATCCTCTGGGGATAACAACCACCGCAGTGAATTCTATTATTGGAAATGATGCTATAAGTGGAGGAATTATACTAAGCGATGGTGGGACTAAAATCACAGCCCGTGGTGTATGCTGGAGTACAACACCCAATCCGACCATTGCCGATGCACATACAACAAATGGAAGTGGTATTGGCAGTTTTGTTAGTAACATTAATAATCTTATACCCAACGTAAATTACTATATACGTGCTTATGCAACTAATAGTGTAGGTACTGCTTATGGAGATGAAATTGGTTTTATAGTACCTTTTCAGTTAAGGCAACAATATCAGGGTGGTGGCATTTTCTACCTGCTTGCCCCCGGAGATTTGGGTTATGATCCAAATATAACACATGGTTTAATTGATGCAGGAATTACATTTCC
>CAIZXK010000281.1 GCA_903936865.1 uncultured Bacteroidales bacterium
TCCATTATATACCGAATGGAACAATAAAATAAATGTAATTTCACGTAAGGATATCGAAAACCTTACCATTAATCATATTTTACATTCACTTGCAATTGCAAAAATTATTTCATTTAAACCCGGTACTAAAATTTTGGATGTAGGGACTGGTGGAGGTTTCCCCGGAATACCACTAGCAATTTTGTTTCCAGAATGTAAATTTCATTTGATCGATTCAATAGGGAAGAAAATTACTGTAGTTGAAGCAATTGTAGAAGCAATTGGATTGCAAAATGTAATTGCACAAAAGGTAAGAGCTGAAGATGTGGATGGAAGATATAATTTTATTGTTAGCAGAGCTGTAACTACACTTCCTGAGTTTTATGCCTGGGTAAAGGATAAATTTATAAATAAAAATCAAAATTCTTTAAAAAATGGAATTATATATTTAAAAGGGGGTGATTTAACTGAGGAATTATCAACTTACAATAATAAAAGTACAATTTTTAATATCAGTGACTTTTTTGAAGAAGATTATTTTGAAACAAAAAAAGTTATACATATTTGTCAATAAATTAATTACAATGGGAGATTATACAAAAATCATATTAAAATCAGGGAAAGAAAAATCAATTCAGCGTTTTCATCCCTGGTTATTTTCAGGAGCAATAGAAGCGGTTACAAGTGAACTTTCATCTGGTGAAATAGTTGAAATTTATGATAATAAAAGAAACTATTTAGCCACCGGACACTATCAGGATGAAGGGAGTATTGCTGTAAAAATATTTTCATTTGTTAAACAAGATATTAATGAATCATTCTGGAAAGAAAAGCTTAAAAAAGCCATAAAACTAAGAGAAATTCTAAACCTGACAGAAAATGAAAACACCAATGTTTTTCGTCTGATTCATGGTGAAGGTGACGGAATACCCGGCTTAATAATAGATATGTATAATGGAAATGCAGTAATCCAGTTTCATTCTCTGGGAATGTTTTTGCTAAAGGATATATTCGTTAAATTACTCAAAGAATTAATGGGAGTTTCTCTTAAATCCATTTATAATAAAAGTGGAAATACATTATCAGGAGAACAGAATCGCTTCAATGAGTTTTTGTACAATGGGTGTGAATCTGAAATTCTTATTAAAGAGTTTGATAATCAATTTTATGTTGATATTGTTGAAGGTCAGAAAACAGGTTTTTTTATTGATCAGCGTGAAAACAGAAAACTTCTGGAGCAGTTTTGTAAAGATAAAAAGGTTTTGAATGTATTTGGTTACACCGGTGGATTTTCTGTATCAGCCCTTAAAGGTGGAGCAAAAATGGTTCATAGTGTGGATAGTTCTCAAAAAGCGATAGAATTAACAAACAGAAATATTGAATTAAATTTTGGGAAAACAGAAAAACACGTTTCATTTACAACAGATGCGTTTGATTTCCTTGACAAAATGGATGATGATTATGATGTAATTGTACTTGATCCTCCTGCCTTTGCCAAACAATTGCATCTGAAAGACAAAGCGTTGAAAGGATATCGAAACATTAACAATAAAGTAATTAGCAAGTTAAAGCAAGGTGGAATTCTTTTTACATTTTCATGTTCTCAAGCAATTCTCAAAGATGATTTTAGAACCATGATATTTTCAGCTTCTGCATCAGCTAATAAAAATGTAAAAATTTTACATCAACTTTCTCAAGGTAGTGATCATCCTATTAATATATATCATCCTGAAAGTGAATATTTAAAAGGATTGGTTTTATATATTGATGAATAGAATTGAATTTCATTCAAGATAAGGAAGTTATTTCATACCGGGGAAAAAGTCCCAATATGAGACTTTTGTTTTTATGTGTTTCTTTGTATATTGTTGGTATATAAGTTTATAATTATTTTGTAATTGTTTGGCTTGAGAATTGTTATTAATATTTAAATTAAAACAATTTTTTAATTTAAAAATCA
>CAIZXK010000282.1 GCA_903936865.1 uncultured Bacteroidales bacterium
CAATCTCAAATTACCGTGAGAATACAAAGTGAAAAAATAAGTGTATTATTTTAAAAAAAAAATTAATGATTCCATTTAATCGCTTTATCCCAGTTAAAATCGCCATTCTGTATGATTTGACAGTTTGTTGACTTTTTAATATCATTTTTAGTAAGCTCAATAAAACCATCCAAATGAATAGATATCATATCATAATCACATGGTAGTATTTCTTTGCCTTCATAATTTATAATCCCTGATTTTCTAATATGATTCAATCCATATTTAGGGGAAGAATTGGAATAGTCTCTAACAACTACAACAGCAAAACCTTGAACAAATCTAAAGATATTATTATAACATTTCGTCAATGGTATAAACACTCCCTCACTATCGATTAAATTGTCATAAGAAATATCATTAATATTAATTTTAAATATATACCTATCACAACCTAAGTATTCAACTGTATTAGATTGAAACATATTATTAAGAAAAGAAATTGTTTTCTTAATTTTATCTTTTTTATCAGCATTCATGTTTATATATGTTTTAAAAAAATATTATATTTTGTCAAATTGTTTTTTTATGTCTTTTGCTACAATATTAATTTGTTCATAGCTATTAAATTTCCCATTACTACTTGGAGAACCAGGAAATGGCAATAAAACATACATTATTTTCTTATCTACATGATAAGGAATTGATCCAATTTTATGCGTATAGTTGTTCAAATTAATAGGTGATATTCTATTCCAATATGCAATTTTATCTTTACCATTAGCTAAAAAAAGAACTAATTTTCTAGATTCTGATTTTTCAATTTTCATTTTAATAGTTTCTACTCTTTTTTTAATAACTTCTTCTCGGTATTTTTTCTTGCTTACAAAATAGTCCAATTCTTTTAGGTTAACCCATTTAGGATACCACCAATCTTTTACTGTTGGGCAAGGCAATGGTAAAATTTCAATTAGTGAATGATTGCTAATTTCACTACCAAAATATTTAGCAACATATTCAAAAGTTTCTATATTTGAATCTTCTAAAACTTTTAATAAAGTAGCAATTTTTGGAACGTATCCACCTTTTTTAATATTTCCATTATAAAAATCAGCATAATTAGAAAGGTTCTTATCACATAAATCTGTAAGATTCCCTTGAAATAATTTATTGTCAAATAAACCTTCATGACCAAAATTTAATTCATAATAACGATTAATTTTCTGTTGAATTAAACTCTCAGAATAACAACCAGCCTCTTCTATGCCAATAATATAAATTTCACTGGACCATTTACCATATCCATAAAAACCTGGTGAATCTCCTAATGAAATATAATTTTTTAATGCTTCAGTATTTATCATATTTGTTAAATTATAAAATTTATGCAAATTTAAATAGTCAAAATGTAACCAATGTATAATATACTATATTTTATATAATTTTTTCATATCAAAAATAACTTTTTTTATGTATCCCTTATAAACAGGCGGTTCCAAAACTTCAACACCTGCACCATAACTTAATATTGCCATATTTAACTCATGAGATTCATAAACTTTTAACTTTATTGTTAAGGAATTATTTGTTTGTTTAATTATTTCCTGTGAGTGGTGCAATGGATTTGAAATGATGTAAAATTTATTTAATCTATTAAATTTCAATATCAAATTTAATGGATTTTGGTTGTGTCTTATAGTATTCCCAAAACTGTTTTCAAAAAAAGCAGCTGGATCAAACCCATCAGCAAAGTCCAGATAATTTTCGGCTGATTGAGTAATGTTCTTTATTCTATCTAAGCCATAACTATAAACCAGTTCATTATTATGTTCATGTTTTAACCCAACCAAATACCAGCGGTTTCTATATTCTTTTAAAAGATAAGGTGATATTTCAAAATCTATAGCCTCTTCACCGTAGGCTTCATATTGTATTCTGAGAACACTACGCTCTATAATTGCTTTGTAAATTAAATCAAACCATTCCATACCATAAGAAGCAGTTGGTTGTTCTAATTGTATAGCATTCATTTCAGAATATTTACCTGTTTCAATTGAAAGTTTATTTAATATACCTTCATAAGCATCAGCATAATCTGTATTTTTAAATAAGTTAAGAATATTCAGACTTATATTGAAAGCCTTTTTCTCATCTTCTGTTAACGAGAAATTGTTTAAATTAAAAGGGCTTGTATAAATATAACATTTTTCATTCTTGTCAAACTTAATTGGAGCACTAAATTCGTAATGAAGAGTATTAATATCTTTGTTTATTTGAGAAATCGATATTTTTTTACCGAGTTCCTCCATAATAGCTCTTTGAAGATCATAAACATTGAATTTGATACGTCTGTTTATACAATTATCAATTATTCTTAATCTGAGATAAGCATTTTTACTATGCATAATTATTTTGTTATTTAAATATGTAAATTTTTGACTATGATGTATTAATATACGAAATTATATTCTTGCCAAAAGACATGTTAAAACTCCCATTTTTGATAAACAGCCACCTTCAATAATTATTAATCGTTTATCTTTACTTCCTCCTTGCGTTGAAGACCATAAAATATCCCCATCTATAATATATAGCCTAATGTCTTTGCTCCCACCAGGAGTTGATGTCCATAATGTATTGCCTTCAAGAATATAAAGTCTTTTGTCTTTACTCCCTCCAGGTGTAGAAGACCAGATAACATTGCCATCAATGATAAATAATCTTTTATCCTTGCTGCCACCTGAAGTAGAAGACCATATTGTAGTTGCATCTATGATATATAATCTGGTATCTTTACTTCCACCAGGGGTAGATGTCCAGAATGTTTGTCCTTCATAAATATACAATCTGATATCTTTTGATCCACCAGAGGTTGATTTCCATATAGTACATTGTGCATTTGAAAAC